>CAYQWU010000110.1:0-1503 GCA_964421335.1 uncultured Candidatus Peribacteria bacterium | reverse complement strand
GAAGAGCCTTGGGCGATAAAAGCAACAGCCCGTATCCCAATACAGGTTCTGTATGATTTTTCGAGTAGTGCTGGACAGAAAACCATTCAAAACACGCTTTCAGATCTCCTCGATTCTGACACAGAACGAGCTGAGAAAACACTCCTCAATCACCCATATATCAAATCTATCGACATCAGGCTCACACCTTTTTGGGCAAACAAACTCCCCAACTCACTCGATAGGATTTACATCAAAGTACAGGAGGTAAAATACTAATCTTGTTCTATTGTGAGTATGTTTTCGTAGAGTTTTTTGAGTTCTTTGGTCACTTTTCCGGGTACTAATACTTCGAGGGTTATGATGAGATCGCCTCGTCATTTTTTTCCTATAAAAGGCATACCATCACCTGATATCTGTATTTTTTTTCCGTGTTGAGTTCCTGCACTGATTCTGATTTCTCGCTCACCAATGAGAGGAAATTTAATTTTTTTATTCACTCCGAGGACTGCTTCTGCAGGGCTGATGTGGAGTATCGTCAGTATATTATTGCCTTGACGCACGAGATTCTCGTGAGTCTGATCGACATGACAGCTGATATAGAGGTCACCAGAAGTGTGTTTCCCAGCGTGTCCCTCACCATTTATTCTCAGAGTCATACCATCATCGATTCCAGCAGGTATATCGACCGCTTGTTCTGTTTTTTGTTTAACTCTTTTTTTGCCACTACATTCACGGCAGGGGTGTTCGATTATGACTCACTCTCCACCACAAGTATCACAGACGAGAGTTTGTTGCATCATGCCAAATATACTCCTCGTCGCGCGGGATACATAGCCACTTCCGTGACAAGTAGAGCATTTTTTTGCTTCTTTCCCGTCTTTTGTTCCATGACCATGACAGCTTTCACAGTTGACCATTTTATCAAAATGTATTTCTTTTTTTACCCCTGCATAACTCTCAGCAAAACTGATGTGAATTTCCTTCTGTATATCCTCACCTCCTTCATCATGTCTCTGTCGACGATTTCACCCAAAACCTCACATATTTCAAAAAACTGAAGAAAAAATGTCCTCTACATTTATATCTCCAAAATCAAATCCTCCCATTCCTCCGAATCCACTATTTCCTCAATCAGCTGAGCCAAATTGGTCATAACGAGCCTTCTTTTGTCCATCAGAGAGGACAGCGTATGCTTCATTGATCGATTTGAATTCGTCTTCTTTTCCTTTGTCTCATCCATGCCTATCTGGATGTGACTCCATGGCTTTTTTTCTGTACGCTTTTTTTATATCGTCTGCAGATGCATTTCGCTCTAATCAGAGTATAGAATAATAGTCTTTGCTCATGTGCCCGAATGTAAGAGTTTTTCGATATTTCGCAAGAAATTAACTTCGTTTTGCGAGTTGTTCGAGTGCTGTTTGTTTGAGTATTTCTTCTTCTGCAGCGAGATATTCAGCAGAGTTCTGGAGACCGTCTTTTCGAGCCTGTGTCATAAATGCTTTAGCTTCTTCCTTTTTCTGC
>CAYQWU010000109.1:0-1539 GCA_964421335.1 uncultured Candidatus Peribacteria bacterium | reverse complement strand
GTTAGACTCAGTGAAGTATAGAGAAATTATCGTTCTTGCAATGACTATTTTTAGCATCGAAATCTGGTGAATCACCCTCGCTCCAACATGGTATGGAGCGATGTATGCTGTGAGTTTTCTCATAGGGCTCTACCTCATCTGAAAACAGTTCTCAGAAAAAGAAACAGACACGCTCTTTTTTGCGACAGTCTTGGGCGTGATTATCTGAGGCCGTCTCGGGTATGTCTTATTCTATAATATCGGGTATTTCATACAAAATCCTCTCGAGATTCTCATGCCATGGAAGGGCGGTATGTCATTTCATGGTGGTGCCATCTGAGTGATTCTCGCCTGGTATATCGCTTCAAAAAAAATGGGAAAATCATTCCTAAAAGTTTCAGATAAGATTGTCTGGATAGTACCTATCGGTCTCTTTTTTGGGAGAATAGGAAATTATATCAACGGAGAGCTCATGGGAATCCCTGGATATACTTGAATACTTGCTCGAAATATAGATGGTGTGAATTATTTCCCAACACCCCTCCTCGAAGCAATCCTTGAGTGAATCGTATTATTTCTGCTCCTTTTCTGGAGAAAAAAACGCGTTGATTATGATGGGCAAGTGTGAGTCTGGTTTCTCTGAGGATACGGGATTATGAGATTTTTTGCAGAATTTTTCCGATTGCCAGATGTTCAAATTGGTTATCTAACTGGATGATGGATGACTCTTGGGCATGTATTTTCTCTTCTTATGATAATATTCGCAGTCATGATTGGATTGATACTCAAGAGAAAAACATAAATTGACAGTATAAAATATATATGTTATAGTATATATATGTTTCGTTATTGTCTCATTTTTCTCTGTTTTTTATCACTCTGTAGCTATGCAGCAACAGGAGTAGTAGATAACAAGAAGGCTCCAATTGATTATCATGTAGACCACCCGGATCACATCCCACATCATGGATGAAAAAATCCTGTAAAGAAAATAGGGGGAGATGATGGGGTGTTTCCGAGAAAAAGGAAAGAATGAGATGAAGAAGGGGAGTAGTGATTACTCGTGATGATATTTCCCTCAGCTGAGAATATTAGTCACACGGTAGAGCTGCTCGACGAGCATGAGGACCGCGAGTCAGTGGGGAAGTGTCCAATCAGTGAAGCTCAGAGTATAATCAATGTGTGAGCTCATAAGAGCGGTATCGAGACCATACGCACCACCGATGACAAAGACAATGCTCTTGTGCTCCTGCATTTTATGATTGAGCCAGACACTCATCTCTCTGGTATCTCCGAGAGTCTTCCCGAGGACATCACAGAACACGACATAGTTATCAGAATATTTCTCGAGCTGAGCGATGACATCGAGCGTATCTTGTTTTCTGATTGTCTCAATTTCTCCTGATTTATGAGGCTTGAGAAGGATTATTTCGAGTTCTTTTTGAAGTCTTTTCTCGTATTCAGAAATGGGCTTTTCAAAATGATGCCAAGAATCCGCGACAGTGAGGAGGGTGAGTTTTTTCATGGGAAAATGATATGTTCTTTTGAGAAAATAACAAA
>CAYQWU010000108.1:0-1665 GCA_964421335.1 uncultured Candidatus Peribacteria bacterium | reverse complement strand
TTCGTTCCCGGACCCTCTTATCTGTATTGCTGGATATTATTCCAATAACTCATTAGGGGGGGGAGGATTAGAGTATTTCCGTAAACAGTTTCTCTTTAGGAAATCTGAATTTTGGTCGAGGATGTTCATCCACAGCACGGTATCCAACTGGTATCATGACGGCGACATCGAGATTACTTGGGACATCGAGGATTTTTGAAACAGCAGAAGCATCAAATCCCTCCATAGGACAGCTATCAATCTGGAGCTCAGCACAGGCAGCGAGCGCAAATCCTTGAGCGATATAGACTTGTTTCTTCGCCCATTCAGGTGAAGCATTTGGGAGAAATCCTGTGACCATTTGTTCAAATCCTGAGAGACTTGTTCGGATTTCTTCATTCCCTCCAGACATCGCATCGAAGTACTCATCTTTCACCGCCATGAGATCATTTCTCGCACACATGACTATGAGATGAGAGCAAGAACCTACCTGAGGTTGGTGCCAAGAGGCAGCTTGTATGGCATCTTTTTTCTCTTGATTTGTGACGATATAGAAATGATAGGGTTGCATGCCAAATGATGTTGGTGTGAGACGGATAGCTTCGAGGATTTTATTGAAATCTTCATCTGATACTTTTTTTGTGGTATCAAATTTTTTGGCTGCATAGCGCCATTCGAGATTGGAGAGGAAAGACATAAAAATAATTAAAAATTAAAAATGTATAATGAGTAATGAAGGACTATACTTTTGCATTCATAGTTGTGAGCCAGTCTGCAGGTAATCATCCGTATCCGAGAGAGGCGCCGAGGACCATACCTATGATCATGCCACGAGCCGCACTATCTCAGCCTGCTTTTGTATTTGAGAGGAGTGCCATTTGGAAATCTCATTCGTATTTGATGATACAGTGAATTGCTCCCTGAAAGACTCCATCGATACCACACGACTGACCGAGTTTTTTGATAACAGTTGTCGTGTCTTCTGAGATGGTTGCCATTCCATCATCTCTGAATCGGAGGATGTCAGCAGAATCGCTGGTTGTTTCTCTGAGAGCTTCTGTCGGAGTTTTACCAGACTGAATAGCACGAATCACATGAGCGATAAAAATTGCTCCAGCCTTCACAGTCTCGTGATTATGGGTGAATCCGATAAATTCTGCAATATGTTCATCACTGGTTGGTACATCGGTGGTGAGTAGGGGAGCTATTCTCCCAATAGCAGATCCATCAAATGAATCTGATCCTGTGCCTTTTTCGAGCGTCGTTTTTGTCGCATGGTCCATGTAGCCTGTATAGCTCTTCATCGTCTCCTTCCAGCTCTCCAGATATGCCACAGGATTGTAGCCTCATTGTTCCCCGATAGAAGATATAAGTATCATCATCTGATCACCATAATGAGTAAAATCTCAGAGTTTTTTTGTTTTGTGGTAGGGATTTTTTGCCGGATCCGTGAATCCATCAAAATCTCCAAAAATCTTCTGAATCTCATCAGTATCATATATCCAGTGTGCGCCAAGTGCGAGAGCATCTCCGAGGAGAGCACCAGCGAGGAGTCCGTGTTGTGAGTCAGTCATATCTGCTTGTTTTAGAAAATAAATATTGATTCTCGAACCAATAATAGTAATATGTCTCATATGAGCAAGTAGTCATAATAAAAATTATTAGTCATAAATAACAGACCAATAT
>CAYQWU010000107.1:0-1708 GCA_964421335.1 uncultured Candidatus Peribacteria bacterium | reverse complement strand
CCCTCGTGATCTCATAAAAAAACGCTACGACCATATCAATGATTTCGAGCGAATGCTCACTGATCACGGGGTGAAAATCGTGAAAATCATGCTCCACATCTCTCCAGAATACCAACTCAAACGAATCAAACACCGTCTCCAAAAACCAGAAAAAGCATGGAAATTCCAAGCGTCTGATCTCGAAGAACGAAAGCACTGGGCTGACTATATGGAAGCATTTGAAAAGGCTATCGAACACTGTTCTACGAGCTATGCCCCCTGGTATATCGTCCCTGGTGAACAGAAATGGTATCGATATCTCGTCGTCAGTGAGATCATTCTGAAAGCACTCGAGGATATGGCACCTGAGCTCCCAAAACCAACATTTGATCCAGAGATGATGATGAATCCTGAGTTTTTGAAATAATAGCATCATATGAATACTCATCAAGACATTGTGGATAATCTATCTGACGAATCGTGAAATCAGGAATCCCTATCTCTTGAAATGAGAGAAATGATTGCTCAAAAAACACAGGATATACTTGATTACGGAGTACCATATACATGCGTCTTAGACGCTGATAAACTAGAAAATATTTTTCGAGAAGGTATCTTGGGAATGCCAAGATATGGACCCCTCGAGAATACTTCCAATCGGAGTCCAGAAGAATGGAAAAAAGCAGTACGCTGAAAAGAAAATCAAGTAACAGCGAGCTTCAATATTCGGGGTCGGAGTTTACCGTGAAGACATGCTTTCCGATTACAGACATCAAGTGATGATTTAATAAAAGAAATAATCAAAAGAATTCCTGAAAATCATTTTTCGTGTGAATGGTTTGATTTTTTTGGTAAAGGAAATCAAATAGCAATAATTTTTGATATAAGTGATATGAAAGAAGGGCAACCTAGGTACCTTCATAATCCAGATGGTACACGATGGGAAAATTGGGAACCAATTCCTCGATGAAGTTTTGCTATTCGTGGTCCGAAAGAGCAAATTTCTTCAAGAACTGATAAAAATGGTAATTTGTTGACATCTTCAGAATACGGCTTTAGTTTCCCAAATAGGATAGCACCCCGAAGATTCAGGGGTATGGTGGTCAAAGACGAAAACATGGTAGATAAAATTGTCTCTGCGATGCTGGCTTGAGGCAAATGTATAATTCCTATATATAATATTTATGGGGATATGATTTGGCCGAAAAACATATCTCATGCTGAAATTCTAAGCAAATCTGAAAGTAAATAGAGTAGACGCATCTATTTTCTTCCTTACAATGCACCTATTATGGTGCATTTTTTAATTCCAATTGGATTTTTCTTTCTCGGGGCCTGTGTTGGGAGCTTCTCAGGAGTCCTCATGGAAACTGGGGTGAAGAGATCTTTTTGGACCGGTAGGAGTGAGTGTACTTCGTGCAATAAACAACTCCGTTGGTACGAACTTATTCCTATAATCTCTCCTCTGATTCAAAAAGGACGATGTCGTCACTGCGGTATACAAATCCCTGCTTGGGTACTCAGTATAGAGATTATGATGGGGACAGTATGGACTCTCTTTGGAATACTCTTCGTTATTTCTGGTGCGAGTCTCTGGATTATTGCGACTCATCTCTTCATGCTCTCCGCACTACTCATACTCTCCCTCGAAGATATCAAGAGCTACACTATTCCGGATAGACTCTCTCTCCCCATGATAGTAATCACTCTTGGGATAATCATATCAGCA
>CAYQWU010000106.1:0-1924 GCA_964421335.1 uncultured Candidatus Peribacteria bacterium | reverse complement strand
GGTTTTGATTTTCTGGTGAAGAACAGAATTTTTCCCTTCCTTTTCCTGATTTTTCCTAGGAAGTTGATAGTACTATTCTCAGAATACATGATTCGTTTGGTACTTTTTCTGCAAAAAGTACCCAAAAGCATTTAGGGGAACTCAAACTCGCTATAGACCAAGTTCATCTATCTATCTGTTTTCATCCCGCTCAAACAGTGATTCCCCTAAAAACCTATTTCTCTATATCTTGTAATAATGGGGATTATTATTGAGCCATCCGTGCGACTTTCTGAAGCATTTTTTCGCAGCTTTCTGGTGTTTGTTTTCTCATCCGACCAAAATTGGTATAGCTCTTGAGCTTGATCCCACACCAGCCAAGCACACCAAAACGAAGTATCATGAAGAGAGGATTCCCCAAAAACCAATAGAGAAAGCTAAAGGCATCACAAGTACAAAACACTCGTGCTGTTTTTCATTTTAAGAGCTTCTGAGGGAAGATAAAAGTTCATTTGGTATATTGGTATGCAAATCCACCAGTAAAAATAGTATCAAAGAAATTCTTCAAAATAGCGGGCATATTCACATGCCAGATAGGGAAGACAAACACGAGCTCATCTGCGGCTGTGATTTTTGCTTGGATGGCGTCACGCGTTGCGTCAGGTTTTTTCATATCTGATTTTTCTTCAAAAGAGAGATAACCCATTTTGAGCTCTGTCCGATAGAGATCGAGCATTTCGACAGTATTGCCATTTTTTTCTTTTGTTTCACTATATCTCTGCGCTATCGCATGAGTGAATCCGTGAGAGCTCGGGTGAGCGGTGATGATGAGAGAGTGCATAATAAATTATCAATTTTCAATGACGAATTACGAGTAGATGAAAATACTACCATTCTTTTACAAGTATAGTTTTTTCTTCTGTGAAACAAGTGAGGATTTATTCTACCTCAGAATATGAGACAGGTTGTACTGATATCTCGGCGTTGTCATTAATTGTAAAAGGACCACCCTCAATGACAGGGTTGGTGTGTTGTCCGCGCCACTTGAGATCTATCCACATTTCTCTGGTTCGAAGCAGAGGAATAACTCGGAAAAATTCGTAGACGCCACCGAGATTATTATACCCATTTTTCCAGCCTTCATTTGCACTGTCCCAGTTGAGCGGATTTTTTTTCAGATATTCTCTGATGGGCTCTACAAATTCTGGATCGACTTGTAATAGTATACTCTCGACGGCACCTGGCTTGATAATCGTGAGGAAGAATCTTCCATCATCCAACAGGCTTATCTGATTGTATTTCCCATTTTCTTTGAACTGTTCAGGTGTGGCACTTTCCCAGAGTTTGTTTGGATCATTTGAGAGCATGTTTACATATTCTGGTGAAACTATTCAATAATCACTTCCAGCATAAATAGTTCCATAACTTTCAGCATTCTTTGGATCTACTAAATCTACAAGGTCACACATTTCCCCGGCTAATCTCATAGCTACAGCCATAGCTGGGCTTATTTTTCATGCTTCACCAACTTCAACAGGTTGATCTCCAGATCTCTGAATATGAAATGCTATATCAGACTCTAATTGTCTTACTGCTCTCATATTTTTGAGCCTTTTTGTTTCATTTGTTCGGCTTTTTTTATCGAGCGAATGTACATCAACTGCTTCCTTCCAGGTTAACTCTTTTCCTCGCACAAAAGGCTCTCTTGAAACAAGTTTATCATGAAATTTCACCCCATCATTGAACTCGTTCATACAATAATTATTAAACAATATTTCATGTTATAATAATCATTTATAATGCCAGTCAATGATTACAACTTCGTCATCATGATATCAGTTGGCAGCCCTGCTGTATGATTGGGCTGAGTGGTCATAATCGTCGTAGTATCCGCGAAGAGTTGGCAGAGTATGTGTGTGTGATCTTCGTCGAGTTCTGAGAGGAC
>CAYQWU010000105.1:0-1969 GCA_964421335.1 uncultured Candidatus Peribacteria bacterium | reverse complement strand
AGGTAGAGGAATAGAAAGAGGAAGGATTATTATTTATATCCGCCCTCTATCTCTACCTATTTCTCTACCTTCTGTAAGACTAAACCCGAAATGTTATCTTCATATCCAAGAAATACCCGATAAAACCAGCAACAACGGTAGAGGCAGTTCGTGCCCAGACATACTGAAATGTGAGGAAGTGAACGAGTCCGTAGGTGATGAAGAGAACAACTATAAATGAATAGAACGCTATGGTAAAGAACTTCACATAACCCTTTCGGAACTGTGTAGAAGTCTGAAATGTCCATCGTCTATTTGCAAAAAAAGCAGCAATAGATTCAAAAACAAAAGCAATAGAGGAAGCAACCAGATAATGCATATGCCAGAACTGGACAAAATACCAGACGAGCAGAAGATTCAAAAGAAGCATGATGGCACCTACCAATATATAGCGGAGAAATTGAACTATTCGTTCGTTATTCTGAGCTAATCTGAGGAGATATTGAGTCATGTTCAAATATTTATGAACATAATTTAGCATATATATTTAATTATGTCAACATGAAATTTACAGATTGATATTTTTGAGCCTGGATTGATACCTCTGATATTCCTCTTGAGCATAGCCTGGGAGCCTTTTGAGGACCTCAGGATCCCAGATATGTGCGACATATCAGAAAAAATCATCCCTGAGGATAGTCTGGATTATAGTCTTCGTTTCGTCATATTCGGGATGTGAAAAAGCAGAAATATTCTCCCAAACATCTATTCATCGATGAAAACAATACTCAAATGAATCCCGCTGTGGAAGCGGTAAGTGCTCACTATAAGAAGGGCCGGAAAGATAAGATAAAACAAAACCATGAAAACTATTGGTTCCATCAATAAAATTATCCAAAAGTCTCGACAGCAGTCCTGTAGGCGTGGTCTTATCTGGGTCAATTGTACCAGAAAAGAGCATCTTTTTTGCTGGTTCAAACGCCTCGTAGAGAGCTTTATCGCTTTCAGTAAATATTCGATTGACTATTGCATGTTCCCGCTGCTCCACTTCGTGAGCCAGATGAGGGTATTTGATTTTATCAGTGGAGGTCATATCAGAGAGACTTTTCTGGGAGTCCAAAATCTCGGGTATGTCATGAATCCAGAGCGTACGAATGAGGTCATTTTTCTGTTTTTCCGCAAGAGGGAGGCTCTGTGCATAGAGAATTATCCTCTTAGTATGATTATCAACAGAGTCATGAAATATGTGGTCATACGCCCCTTCACTGAATTGGTACCTGGCAACATTTGACCCCAAATCAATATACTCCTCGAGATCAGACGGAGCCACTATGGTATCTATAGTTTTTGTAAACTGAGTTTTTGTAAAAGGTGTCTTGCGTGTTGGTATCATAGTCTTATTCAAATTTTTCTCGCTCAAAGAAGTCCTTCTGATGCTCTTGTCCGAGTGGATGCAGCTCATGCTTTATAGCGCAACTATAGAGCTCCATCTGATTCACCACTGCCTTTGCATAGCCAACAATGCCGTTCGCATACTCACAATAGAAACAATTAAATTTTTGTGAAAAAGTCAGCTTCCCGAGCCTAAATCGATCAAATATGACATATTTTCGCCTCTGAATAAGAGGTATCTCCATAAGACGAAAGTAAATATTCTGAAACTGCCAGAGAAATACATCCATTATCACAAGTGGGATAACAGAGGAATAGCAGGAAATACTCGCAAAAAAAGTAATTATCGGATTGATGTAGACTATATGGGCATTTTTTCCTGGGACGACAAAGTTTTTCATAAGCATGAGTATAAAAAAATAGCACAAAAGTGCTACTTTAAATGTACGATTATATAAGAGAGGACTCGTTTCTCTCGTTCACTTCGCTCAATCCTCTCAATAAAAAACACCTCTCAAAAGAGAAGTGTTTTAGAGGATTTTCCAATGGTGCCCAAGAGAGGACTCGAACCTCCACACCTTGCGGCACAGCCACCTCA
>CAYQWU010000104.1:0-2072 GCA_964421335.1 uncultured Candidatus Peribacteria bacterium | reverse complement strand
ATTTCAACTTTTCACATTTTCAATACTTTCCTGAAAAATCATTTGCCAGGAAAATATTTCTGAATAGAATAGGGGTATGAAAAAGTCAGAGACCGCATCTCCTGTTATCTATCAGACCCGCTCCGGCGCTCTCGAGCTTCGGGGGGATTTCCGTGAGGAGACACTCTGGGCGACACAGGCACAGATTGCAGAGTTGTTTGATGTAGATTTACGCACTATCAATGAACATATTGGTAATATTTATGTCACTCAAGAGTTACTCGAAAAAGCAACTCTCCGGAATTTCCGGATAGTTCAAAAAGAATGAAAGAGATCTGTTGAGCGTGAAATCAAACATTACAATTTGGACTTGGTTCTATCTGTTGGTTATCGTGTAAATAGTAAAAAAGCAACACAGTTCCGTAAATGGGCGACAGAAACCCTTCGTCATCACCTCGTCGATGGATACACCATCAATCGCTCTCGTATTGAGCACAATTATACAGCATTTCTCTCCGCAGTAGAGGATATCAGAAAACTCCTCCCAGAATGAGGACAGGTGGATGCTGGGAGTGTCCTCGAGCTCGTCCAAGCGTTCGCTGATACATGGTTTTCTCTCGATGCGTATGACCGCGATGCATTAGTCTCAGAAGGTGCGACGCAAAAAGAAGTCTCTCTCACGGCTGATGAACTCATGCAAGCATTGGCTGAGTTTCGGAATGCGCTCATTGAAAAAGGCGAAGCAACGGAGATCTTTGGCCGTGAGCGTGACCGTGGCAATGTCGCAGGTATTGTCGGTAATGTCTTTCAATCATTTGAGAGTGGCGATGTCTATCCGAGCGTTGAAGAAAAGGCAGCACACCTCCTCTATTTCATAGTGAAGAATCATCCTTTTACAGATGGAAATAAGCGAAGTGGTGCATATGCATTTATCTGGTTCCTGAGTCGTACAGGCACACTCGACAGATCCCGGATTACTCCTCCAGCGTTGACTGCTCTGACTCTCCTCATAGCCGAAAGCAATCCACAGCATAAGGATAGAATGGTAGGACTGGTCTTGCAAGTACTTAAAAATTCATAATTCATAACTAACCCCTCTTTTATGAAACCCCTCAATTCCAAACAACGAGATATCCTCGATTTCCTCCATGACAACCAGGAGTATACCACGACACTCATGGACATAGGGGAGGCAGTAGGCCTCGATCATCCTCAAAAAGTTCAAGACAAAATCGACCAGCTCATCCGGGGTGGCTATATCGCACGGACACCATTTGGTGGCTACCAAGTCTTGAAGAAATTTGATGAAACTGATCAGCTCATGATACCATTTTTCTGATACGCACAGTGTGGACACGCAGGGAAGAGCATCCTCGCTGAGTACCCTCGGAAGAAGCTCGAAGTACACCAGAAGCTCATCAATCAGTCTGAGATCGACCAGTATTTTATCACGCGTGCAAAAGGGGATTCCATGGAACCATTTATCCATTCGGGAGATTTCCTCCTGATCAAGGTCCAATCAGGATACAATCCCGAGGATCAGGTGATGGTCGTCCACAATGGCGTCCCGAAAATCAAAAAAGTACTCAAAGACGGTGACAAGCTCGTGCTCCGATCATTTAATCCTGCATTTGGTGACTTCGTCGTGGACGAAGATGACGAGGCAGAGATAGTCTGAGTCGTGAAGGAGCGATTTCCCAAGGGGGCATTCGCTGTCTAAAATCTTTAATTCAGACCTATTGTCTTCCGGAAGGGACGGGCGAGAGTATTCGCTGTATTCATCGTGCCAAAATAGAGCATTTTTTGAAACTCTATTTCAACCCTCGAAAAATTCGCCCTCACCGACTTTTTGGCTTGGAGATAATATTTTTTTCTTCTTCCATAATTTCTATTTTATTTTTTTATAAAAAAGATTTGCATTACCCCCCTTTTTTTATATTATTCCGCCACATATCATAAAAAGTTCGCCCATTTCATGGCTAAAGAAGAGAAAATACTCGCATGAGGCACTGTACTCGAGTCGCTTCCCAACGGGAGCTACCGCATACAGATAACCTCTCTTTCAGGTCAAGAGCTCGGCGACAATGGTATGG
>CAYQWU010000103.1:0-2115 GCA_964421335.1 uncultured Candidatus Peribacteria bacterium | reverse complement strand
ACGAAGTAAGCAGGGTCTTCAAAAAAGGAAGACCCTTTTTTTGAACCTACTGGACCATGAATTGTCTCGAGGGACGCAATGCTACATGCCACAGAATGGCGGTCAGTATCTCCCGAAAACACGACAAAAGAGCGGTCCAGAGAAATCGCTATCGCCGTGGTCTCTATGATGGTCTTCTCTTGCATTTAAAGTCACCTGCCGACAAATATTTCCAGTGTATTTTCACGCTCCGGAAAGGTCTCAAAATACCTGAGAAGAAAATACCAACAGAATGGGTCGAGGATGCTCGACTACTTCTCGAGAAAATAACGCGCTAAATTAAGAATTATGAATTAAGAGAAAATTCATACAATGAAATGCATTCGCCTTTTTACAGTTTACTGTTTACTTTTCACTCATATATGAATCCCACAAAGAAAACCCTCATTATCATCTACCTCGTCTTTCTCGTAGCATTTTTCTGGCAGAGTGCGAGTAAAAAAGCTGCTCCAGTGCCAGCGCCTGTCAGAATCATCTCAGATGCAGGGGGATACACGCTCCCCTCGACACCGGTCGTCTCGCTCATCAATGAAACAGAAGCTGATATCATCGTCGATACCTGTCGTGATATCGGTGTGACAGCAAATGGTGTCCAGAAAACAGACCTCCCTGAAGCATTTTGTCGCAACATCACGGTAGTCGCGAAGACAACGGCTCCACTTTTTGGCCATACAAAAGAAGACATACTCCAATTCCAGGAGAGTTTTGCTGATATACCAGAGGTCTCTCTGAGATTTACCTATACACAAGTTGAGACGACTAATACTTCGGAAGTGTCTCTCACAATCGGTCATGCCGGTGCGTTTCGACTCTTTTTCAGGACCTTCTTCTATGATCCTGTTTACAATCTCTTCGTCGCTCTCACCCTCCTCCTCCCAGGATACAGCCTCGGTGGAGCTATCGTCGCCATCACTCTCATCATCCGTCTCGGGCTCCTCATCCCTCAGCAGAAGATGCTCGTGAGTCAAAGACGCATGCAGGTGATACAACCGAAAATAAAGGCGATACAAGAAGAACACAAAGGTGATCAGGCAACTATCGGTATGAAAATGATGGAATTGTATAAAAAAGAAGGGGTAAATCCTCTCGGTTCGTGTCTCCCTATTCTCATACAAATCCCCATCCTCATCGTCCTGTATCAGGTAATACTCAATATCAGCAATCCGAGTAATTTCGCCCATCTGTATGACTTTGCTTGGATTCAGAATTTCCGTAATGTGACTCTGGAGACCTACTTCTTCGGTCTTCATCTCGAGGCAAGTGGCGGTGTCGTCGGTGTCATCCTCGGTCTCCTCACTGGTGGGCTGCAATTCGGTCAGATGTGGCTCTCTCAGAAGAAGATAAAAGCCGCACAATCAGAAAAAGAAGAAAAACCAAAAGATCCAAATATGCCAGATATGCAACAGATGCAGAAGATGATGATCTATATCTTCCCTGCTATGGCAGCGCTCTTCGCATTTCAATTCCCAGCTGGTGTGGGCCTCTACTGGCTCATTGGAACGCTCTTCATGATTATCCAACAATTCTTCGCAAATAAGACTGCAGAAGATAAGAAAATGGTCATTCGTGATAAAGCTGGAAATGTCATAGGGTAAACATCCTCTATTTAAATAAAAAATACCCCACAACTGGGGTATTTTTTAATTTTCTTTTGACTTTCTCTTCTCTCTTTGTATCATCGTAGTAATACAAGCTAACAAACAAGTATGTCGTACCAGGCCACTCTCCGCAAGAACATTATCGCTGAGTTAAAGCGTCACAAAGACGATCTGGATGGATTCCTCGAGGATATATTGAGCCCTCAGGAAATCGAAACGATAGATGAGCGAATCAAGGTCATGCATGCTCTCGTCGCTGGCAAAACACAGCGCGAAATCGCAGAAGAACTCGAGCTGTCTATCACGACGGTCAGTCGTGGATCACGAATTCTCCAATACGGACGACTCCAGGGAAGTTGGCGTAAATAGTGTTTTGAGTACATCCGTACTCTGGGGACTTTTTAAAGTCTCTTTTTTGTGAACTTTTTTGTCACAAAAACCAATACATTATTTATTTTAACTTACATTAATTATGAAA
>CAYQWU010000102.1:0-2171 GCA_964421335.1 uncultured Candidatus Peribacteria bacterium | reverse complement strand
AATGTCTGTGATTGTTCGAGAAAGGCATCAATAGCGTTTTCGAGAATACCTCGGTCTATCTCTTCACGGTGGAGATCATAGTCTGATATTGCCTTCTTCACACGGTCATAGAGCTGTTTGTTTACATATTTATCAGCACGATCGGGGAGATGGTCATACGCTCCGTCGACGAGCACATTGAGCTCAGTTGTCACCTCAGGACTATATCAGCCGATGATTTTTGACTTCAGGGCCCGTATTTTGTGACTATAAGTGGTGAAGTCCACATTTCTCACCTGTGTTTCCGCCACCGCACGCGGTATCCAATTATTGGTCAGCACTTGCCTATTATTCAGCACGAAGAAGAGGGTACTCACTATCCACCAAGCGAACCAGATAATGGCAATACCGACGATGACTGAGACGATGATTTTCTTTGTTTTTTCGCTTGATTCTTCGCTTGCAGGGAAGAGGAGCATCTGTGCACCCGCCCACATCACATAGATGACGGCGATGAGACTCAGGAAGGTCAGGAAGTAGATGATGATATCCTGGACTGCTCGAGAGAGACTCTTCCCGGTGATAACACCAGAGGATTGCCCTATCGTCGCACCAGCCCTATTCACGCCATCACGGAGACAGTTGCCAGTTGGACAGTTAAAAGTCCATGACTGGGCTAGCGCATCGAAAAACAGGAAAGTTCAGACGGTCAGAAGTATGAGGAAAAGAGCCTTTTTCATGAGTTGTATATGAGCATCTTATCAGATTTATCACGATAATTCAACGCAAAGGGACACTATTTGTATAGGGAAGAGTCTTGACAAAGAACAGTCATAGTCATAGTAAAAGTCATAAAGAGGAATTTTTGATTTCTTACCACTTACCACTGGCTCCGCCTCACCCAAATCCACCACCTCAGAATCCGCCCCAGCCACCACCAGAACTTCCTCATCAGAATCATCAACCACTTCACCAGCGATTGTTTCCCATACTTTTTAAAATAGATATTTTTTTGTAGGCGAATTTCGACAGAAAGAAATCGAGAATGAGACCCAGAATCCCAACAAGAAAAACACCTGTGATTCCTATAACGAAAAATCCGATAACCCCTCAGAAGACTCCTCCCAGCCACCAAGACTTCGAAGACGAGAGGATGCTCAGAATCAACCATCCAAAGACGACAATAAAAATAATAATTCCCTCAAGAGCATCATCAGAGAGTCCACTTTTCTCAGGCAATTCTACGACTTCTCCACGGAGGAGGGGAGTTATCCTCTCGATGCCTTCTGTGAGACCTGCTCAGTATTCTTCTGCTTTGAAATTTGGTGTGAAATTCTCGTCGATAATTCTCTGGGACATCAGGTCTGTCATGACTCATTCGAGACCTCGACCTACCTCTATACGCATTTCTCTTTCGGTTGGTGCGACGAGTATGAGAAGACCATTATCCAGACCTTTTTGTCCCACTCACCATGAGCGAGCGAGGACGATTCAGACTTCTTCTATTGTTCTGCCTTGGAGGGATTTGATTATGGCGATCCCTATCTGATGGCTCGTTTCTGTTTCGAGTATGAGAATTTGTTGTTCCAGCACTGTTTTCTCTTCACTACTTAGGATACCAACTTCGTCGTAGACAGGGGAGGCGGGTAAGGGGGGCACTACGAACTCTCCAAAAACTTCTGCCCAAGGACAAAATACAAAGTACAAAAGACAAAGGAGTGGAAGTTTTTTCATCTATTTGAGCAGTGACACGAACATTACTGTATATTGAACTCTACTTTTGGAGCATTTTCACTGCCAGCTGTAGCATCGAAGAAGGCTGCTTTGTCGAATCCGAGGAGACGAGCAAAGAAGACAGTTGGAATACGAGAGACTTTCACATTCCAAGTATTTGCGACACCGTTATAGTCTCCACGAGCGACTGCGATACGATTCTCTGTTCATTCGAGCTGAGATTGTAGGTCACGGAACCCTTGAGTCGCTGTGAGTGTCGGATATGCTTCGACCGTTACGAGGAGACGAGAGAGGGCACCTCCGAGGTCTCCCTGAGCTGCTGTAAATGCTTTGAGACTCTCGGCATTGGTCGGATCGACCTGGACTGAGGTTGCTTTCGCACGAGCCTCGACGACATCGGTGAGCGTTCCTTTTTCAAAGTTTGCCGCTCCCTCGACCGTTGCGACGAGCTGAGGAAC
>CAYQWU010000101.1:811-2223 GCA_964421335.1 uncultured Candidatus Peribacteria bacterium | reverse complement strand
CGATGAAATCCGCTGGGAAACTCGCCTCCATCTTCTCCTGATTTTCAAATGGATAATGGACCTGCGCATACGGCATCGAAGCGCTATCCATCCAGACATCGAGGACTTCGGGAATGCGACGGAGATTTTTTCCATCTTTTCATGGAAGCTCAATACGGTCAATATAGGGACGGTGCAGGTTGAGTTCTTTTCCTGTATTGTTATCGAGGTAAAAGCTGATAGGAATAGTTTTCTTCGGTAGAGTGGCTCCTATTCAAAAATGTTTTTTCTTTCATGAGAGTCCATCGATAGTCACTGCTATTTGGTCAGCATGACTGACAACAAGGATAGTCTTTCCCGGGTATTTTTGTGATACCTCCATAACAAAGTCAGTCATGCGAGCAAGTATATCGTTAGCAGATTCACCTCCTCCAGGCTTGTAATTCCAATCAGTGAGGTACTTATTATGTTCTTCTGTATAACGCTCCTGTATATCTGTCCTCTTCAGTCCGTTCATATCTCCCAGAAAAACTTCTCGAAGTCGATTATCATACTGCACATCTCGTTGAAGTGTTTCGTTGATAATCTCGGCTGTTTCCTGTGTGCGTGCAAATGGAGAGGCAAAAATAATATCAATATTTTCTGACTGAAGTTCTTGTGCAACTTTTTTCGCTCATTCCCTCCCCTTTTCTGTGAGAGGAAAACGAGGTTTATCATTTCCGTCAATCATGGATTCAGTATTTTTAATACTTTCTCCATGCCTCACAAAGATAAACTTCGTTATCTGTCCTAGTGGTTTATTTCTCTGATAGAGTTCTTCGCGAGAATTGATGACGACTCGTTCGCTACCGTCAGTATCTTGCCAGACAGGCATTGGAGTTCCCCAAAATCTCGAACGAGAGATACACCAGTCTGGAGCGGATTCGAGCGATTTCAAAAATCGTCCGTGCTTGAAATGATCTGGGAACCAGTTAATAGATTCATTTTGTGCAATCAGTTCTGATTTGATTCTCTGAATGTCGATAAACCATGATTTCTGCGCTTTCTGGATGAGTGGAGTATTGCTGCGAGGACAGTATGGCACTCGGTGTGTGATACCTTCTTTTTTGAATAATGTTCACTCAGTTTTGAGTCGCTCAGTGATTGGATCAATACAATCGAGGTAGAGTTGTCCCTGATAGTCTGGGACTTCCGTTGTATACTTCCCTGCTTCATCAATTGCAGAGGTAATATGAATGCTCTCTTGTTTCGCGAGCTGGAAATCCACATCACCAAATTCTGGAGCTTCGTGCGCTATACCAGTACCATCGGTGTCCGTCACAAAATCGGCATGGTAGGTTTTGAAGTTTTTTTCATCAATTTTTCAGACATAGAAATCAAACGGCGGAGTATAGGTGAGTCCGACGAGTTCATCACCAGGAACGGTACAGAGA
>CAYQWU010000101.1:0-801 GCA_964421335.1 uncultured Candidatus Peribacteria bacterium | reverse complement strand
TTCATTTGAAAACTGTTTCGACGCGAGATGAAGCCAGAATATACACTTCCTCATCGTGATACACAGCGACATACTGCAATTCTTTGTTGACTGCGAGAGCCATGTGCATCGGTATCGTCCATGGAGTCGTCGTCCATGCGAGAATATTCACTGTGCGGGATTCTGGTATCTCTGGTATGATAACTGGCTCTCTGACTCCTGTGAGGAAGTCTATGAGATCGTATTCCATGCGATGAATCTCGCTACGAATTGGAAGTGCATCAAGAGAGAAATATTCGTAGTCTGTGAATTTATCATCCTCGAGTTGTACTTTTGTCCCGACTGGTACGGTGCCCCGAAATGAAAGTGCTTCATAAAATTCACCACGATAGCCGATATAGGTCGAGCAGTATGGTGCGAGCTCACAGGCAATACCTGTTTCTTCGAGAAGCTCACGAGCGGCACCTGCATGATATGATTCACCTGGTTCGATATTTCCTCCGGGGAGTCTCCAGAGTCCGTCTTTTTTATTTTTTATGAGAAGCAACTTCCCTTCTTCGTCTTGGATGATGACGCCTGCTCATTTTTTCACTTCTTTGATTGGAAATTTCACCGTGATAGCTGGATCCTGCACATCCTGATAGCTGTCATCCATCGCGATTTCAAAGTTTGAAATCGGGGTTGAGAGTTTCCAAGAATACCAGGAGACGCGCTTCCCTTCGTAGATATATCCCTTCTCCCAGATCTGTGAGAAAACCCACATGACGGATTCCATATAGTTCTGATCCATCGTGCGGTACGCATTATCCATATCGACCCATC
>CAYQWU010000100.1:0-2304 GCA_964421335.1 uncultured Candidatus Peribacteria bacterium | reverse complement strand
GAACGACGATGAGTCAGAGTCAGGGGTCCATAGATTGACACCATTATAATGATTTTCTATTTTTTCACAAGAGGAGCTGTTATTTCTCCACTCATGATTGATCGAAATTCGGGATGCCGAATCTGTCCACCGAGATAGCCTACATAACTGAATCAGAGTATGAGTATCAGATTCATGAGGAGCGTGAGACGGTAGAGTGAATTTTTGTGCCGATAGCTACGATTCCACGAGAAAATCTGCCCCACGACGAGTATGATGACTGCATAGCCGATTTTTGAAACTATCTCAGCTGCCTGGTAATGAAGTAGTGCATATTTTGCACCTATTATATCGAGTTCAGGACTGATAGTCCCTCCCGAGAATGCTTCCAGTGTTTCTTCTCCCGTTCCCATCACAAAGGGGAGTCAGAGGAGTGATATTCCCAGTAGTACGAGTCATACGAATTGTATAGATAAGTCTCTTTTCCAGAATCCCCAAATGAGAGGTATCATGGCGAGTACAGTGCCCATGATAGGTAAGTGAACTATCATTACATGGATATGAGCTGTATCAATCATAGAAGAATATTTATTGAATTATAGTATTTAATCAGAAGTCTCAAAATCTACTACGCTCAAAATTCTTAATTCTTCCAAAATCTTGTGTGTTTCCTGGACGCTCGTTGTCATTGCGAGTTTTTTACGGAATTCCCTGACTCATTCGAATCCATGGAGATAATGCGTAAAATGCTTGCGTATCTCGAGACAAGCGCGATTTTCTCATTTTGAACTGACCATATATTCCATGTGTTTTTCCATAACTCCGATTCTCTCCTGCCAAGTAGGCTGGTAATTATCTGGTAAGAAGCACCAAGGATTTCCGAGGCTTCATCGAGCGATCATAAATCCTCCTAGATTTTCCATTTTTTGTATACCATCGGCGTAGTTCTTGCAATCACCATTGCCGAGAACGGGTATACGGAGATTTTTCTGGAGTTCTTTGATGGGTTCCCAATTTGCATCTCCCATGTATTCTTGTTTGTAGGTTCTGCCGTGGACAGAGATGAGACTGGCGCCTGCTTGCTCGAGTGCTTGTCAGAATTCTACGAGTTCCTCTGCGCCATTCCATCCGAGGCGAGTCTTCACCGTCACAGGAATAGAGAGATTCTCCGCAAGAATATTCACTATTTTCATCGCACGATCACGATCGACCATGAGGCCTGAGCCGTAGCCACATTTGACCACTTTCTTCGCGGGACATCCCATATTGATATCGACTCCTTGTGCACCATACGATTCGATGATTTTGCCAGCCGAGAGAAATACTTCTGGAGTATTTCCAAATATCTGAAATACCAGAGGATGCTCGATGGGATCATGTGTGAGAACCCGTTTCGCAAGGATAGGATTATGATGAAGACCATCAGCACTATAGAATTCACTGAAGACGACAATATCTGGAGCGACTGTCCGACAAATTGCCCGGAAAGCGCTGTCGCAGTATCCATCCATGGGTGCGAGAGCGACTATAGGCTTCTGTTTTTGTAGAAAATCATCTATCCAAGACATGCAAAAACGAATTAAAAATTAAAAAAGAAAAATTAAAAAAGGTGGAATCATGTTTTCACTACTTTCCTCCTCCAGATGAGGAAAAATACAAAAACGAGCTCCATACTCGCGAGAAAGATGGGGTAGAGAAGGTTTGTCAGTGTCGGATTATTCACCGCGAGGGCGAAACTCACGAGCTGAAATGTCCAGAGAATATAGGAAGAAAGCTTCTCATCATATGGTTTCTTATATGACTTTTTAAAGGTAAAATAAAACGCAATAGTATCGATGAAACAAACGAGAATGATGGCTATGAGGTCATTTTTTGACAGTTGCCAGAGTATGATGGTTATCAAGGCTCAGAGAAGGAGATATTTGTCTCTTTTTGTGAGGAGAGTTTCTCCGTACTTGAGTGATAGTCCTGCCAGTGTGAGATTGCATCATGCCATGAGTCCAGATATCATGATAGACCAGCCTGCATCATTTGTGATTTGGACAATTGTGACGATGGTTCCGAGTATTCACCATAGGAGCCATGTATAGAGGTGTGGTTTTGTTTTCCCACGGAAAATGCTTCGTACATAGATGCTGAAGGCAAAAATCTGCAGAGTGACTCAGAGGAGTGAGAAGAAAAGATGCATAGATATGCCCTCGAGTGTATTGATTTCTCTATTTTTACAAAAATTGATATACTATTCCCATGAAAACTTTTGTTCTCTTCGGTTCCACAGGTGACCTCGCAACGCGTTATGTGCTCCCAGCACTCGGCACACTTCTG
>CAYQWU010000099.1:0-2510 GCA_964421335.1 uncultured Candidatus Peribacteria bacterium | reverse complement strand
GCATGAGCCAAATTTTTAGCTACTTCCCTTGAAATACAGCCCGAAATGTGAGCAGGAGTATTTTCGTATCCAGGAGCAGGCTCCAGTTTTCTATATAGAAGAGGTCGAGCTCTATTTCACGGTCAAATGTGTTTGTATCGCGGCCATACACTTGAGCCATACCGGTGATACCTGGTTTTATGGTGAGGACTTGTCTCTGTTTCTCTGAGTATTGATTTACTTCCGTCGGGAGGTGAGGGCGAGGCCCGATGAAGCTCATATCACCACGCAGGACATTGAGTATCTGAGGCACCTCATCGATAGACCAGCGACGAATCCATTTTCCAAAATTTGTAATACGAGGATCGTTTGTGAGCTTAAATAACGGACCATCTGTTCTCTCATTTTGCATTTGAGATTTGATAGATTCTGCATCACGAGTCATAGAGCGGAATTTTATCATCGAGAATTTTCGCCCACCTCGCCCAACACGACTACTGATATAAAATGGGAAGCCCGGTGATTCGAGGACGATGATGAAGCTCAGGAGTATCCACGCAGGCATGAGGAGTATGAGCAATATAACACTCAGAGAGACATCAAATGCTCGTTTCACGACTCTTCACCATGCAGTGAGTCCGATGGTACGGATTTCAACCAGAGGTATACGCCCCATGAAATCAATGTGTGTATTATTTTTTGCCGTCTCATACATGTTTCCTATGTAGCGGTAAGTGATACCATGTATCTGGCAGTATTCAAAGAGTGTTTTCTTTAGCTCATAGGGAAGATCATGAGACAGGATAATCACTTCATCGATATCGCCATCTTCTATCACCTCTGCATGATTGCCGATAGTGCCCTGGTATTTGAAATGACTCTTCTGACTAAAAGGGGAGAGATATCCGACAATAGTGATATGATATTGGTGTATGAGTGACTTCTCGAGATGAGGCTCACTGTGATTCATGATGAGGAGTATTCTCTTTTTCTGAAACCATCCATGAGTAAAACCATACATTCGAATCCAGCGGATACATATTCTCCCGAGGATGATACCTCCCATCGCGAATAAAAATGCGTATATCAGAATGAGTCGTGGAATCAGAATCGTCTCATAAGGGAATCCATTGGTCAGATAGAGGAGACCAATCATGATAAAGAACGCGACAAAAACTGATTTGATAATCGTAAATATTTCCTCGATAATTCCTGAGAGCTTCTCGAGTGTGTAGAGTTTCTGAAATGAGAAAATCGTTCCTATGATAGCGTAGCTCGCACCAGCTATCCCTAGGAGATAATTAAAATCAAGAGTTCGGTAAGGGAGACTAATACCTGGAATGAGATCTGTCGTCACACGAATCTCGCGAGCAATCAAAAAAGCTCCTATAACAATGAGGAGGTCGAGGGGTATCCGGACCAGTCAGAAAAAAAACTCGTGACGACGCATAAATGGAAGTATAGACGAAATATTTGACTTTTCAAATCCAGATATGGTAGGATAGGTATATATGCAACAAAAAAATACTTTTCTCATGCTCGCCCTCTCGGGCAGCGTCCTCATGATGATGCTCGTAAGTGTCCTCTTTTCTGTCCCGACTCCGTCGGGTCTCCAGGCCAGTATCACTCCAAAAAAAGTCTTCGCGGAGGTAGTCAAGCCTATCACTTTCCCACAACCGGCTCCTCTACCAGCTCCTACCCGCAAGCCAGAAGAAATCCTCCGTATCATCCAGGAGTATGTCGTCGGGAATGACCCTGATGCAGCAAAAAAACTTTATGACGAGCTCTATGTCTCTGAGCGGTATACTGACAGTACTATGGGAGGCGAGGTAGTGAACGAGGCATAGTAGTTTATTCTCCGTAATTCCAAAAAAGCAAGCACACGATAAAATGCTTGCTTTTTCTTTTGTCTCTCTATACTACCTGCACTTTCCAGGACATCTGGATTGTTTGTTATGGCGGACGTAGCTCAGCTGGTAGAGCCCTAGTCTGTGAATCTAGTTGTCGCGGGTTCGAGCCCCGTCGTTCGCCCCAATACTACAAAGTATTAAGTATTAAGACTGGCTACTTGTATTAAGACTGGCTGAACCCAGAAAATTCTACAAGTACCATAATTAACCAACTTAGTTCTGCGTAAACCTCTCAAATTTATCTCCTTAATATTTTTGAGCTTTTATTTCTTAATAAGGAATCATAGGGAATAGAAACTGTATGAGTTCTTAATACTTAATACTCAGTACTTACTACCTTTTGATTTTATTTCTTAACCTGTTCCCTTATGTCAGACTTCCTCAAACTCTTGGCCGCAGAGCCAGTAGTAAAACCCCTCAAAAAGGGTGAAATCGTAAAGTGCGAGATCGTATTTATCGGAAAAAAACTTTTCCTCGTCGATGTAAATAACCAGTTCACTGGTATCATCTCTGGTGCTGACCTCCTCTCATCTGTGATGGATGTCCGTACTCTCAAAGTCGGCGACGAAATCGCTGCTATGTACCGTGGTCAGGATCCTGAATCAGGACTCCTCATCCTCT
>CAYQWU010000098.1:0-2575 GCA_964421335.1 uncultured Candidatus Peribacteria bacterium | reverse complement strand
TATCGTCTCTTTTTCCTCACTCTGGGTGTCCGAGTCTGTCCACATGACGGGACTCCGATGATCAAAAAAACACACCAGGATGTCATGGAATATCTCGGAAAACAAAAGACAGGAACTCGTGTTGGTATTTGTTCCCAGATTCGT
The DNA here is from genome assembly GCA_964421335.1 of uncultured Candidatus Peribacteria bacterium. Classification (GTDB taxonomy): domain Bacteria; phylum Patescibacteriota; class Gracilibacteria; order BD1-5; family JAGOOR01; genus JAGOOR01. The sequence goes on along the minus strand of CAYQWU010000098.1, from coordinate 2,431 downwards.
CAAAAATTTGAAACACCACTCGATCTCAGAGACTTCGTAGGACAAAAATGATTCGTCCGATACCTTGTCGACAACCATGTGTACAATCTCTCAGACTCTCTTCCAGAAAAGGTTTCCGAGGCATGGATAGTTGTCGATCGTGTCGAACTTGATAGCTCTGATGTGACACAGGCTGACCGACTCTCACAGTCTATCTCGACAGCATTTGAGCATGGAGAAGATGTAGTCTGAATATACAACTTCGATAGTGAAGTACAGAAGACTAAAAGCAACCTTGCCTACCGGCAGGCAGGAAAGCAAAATGGAGGAATTGAGGTTTTCGCTCGCACTTTTCGTTGTCCACTCTGTGGTGATGTCCCAGAAGAGCTCACCCTCTCTCATTTTTCATTTAATTCACCCAAAGGTGCCTGTCCAGATTGTCACGGACTTGGTTCTCTCTTGAATTTCACAGAGGATTCTACCATAGACCCAGACAAAACTCTCGAGGACGGCTGTGTGATGCCATGGACGCCAGATTCATATTACTATTTCGTACTTCAAGGCGCCTGTAAACATCACAAAATCCCCCTCAATGTCCCCTATAAAAACCTCACAGACAAACAAAAGGAAATCATTCTCAATGGTTCAGAACAGAGACTCTCACTCTCGACACCACAGATGCAGAAGCCCTGGAATGCGAAATACCCCGGCGTTATCCCCTACATGAATCGTGTCTATCATGATCCAGATACGAGTGAGTCTCTGCATGATAAGATAGACCCATTTGTAGTATCTTCGACATGTTCGACATGTCAGGGGTATCGTGTGGGTGAGGCAGCGAGGAGTGTCCTCATAGAAGACAAAAACATCGGTCAGGTCGCTGAGTTCTCTGTCGAACAATCCATAGAATTCTTTGACATACTTCAGCTGGGGAAAGAAGAAGCAAAGATAGCGGGTAATATATTTAAAAATATCCGTGATCGTCTCAAATTCTTGAAGGGCGTGGGACTCGGATATATGACCCTTGCTCGCCGTTCAAATACACTCTCAGGTGGCGAATCACAGAGAATCCGTCTCGCGACACAGGTGGGTACGAGACTCGAAGGGATCACCTATGTCCTCGACGAACCATCGATTGGTCTCCATCCACGGGATAGTCGCCTCCTCCTCGATAATCTGCGAGAATTGGTGAATCTCGGAAACACTGTTATCGTTGTCGAACATGACGAAGATATCATGGGAAATGCTGATCAAATAGTCGATATCTGACCTGGCGCCGGTGTCCATGGAGGAACTGTTGTCTTCCAGTGAACCTATCCTGAGCTCTTGAAATCAGACACTTCTACAGCGAGGTTCCTGCGTGGCGAAGAAGAAATCCGTATTCCAGAATTGGTGAAGAAGCCAACACGATTTCTCGAACTCAAGGGCGCGACCGAGAACAATCTCAAAAATGTCTCTGTAAAGATTCCTCTTGAAGCCCTCACAGTTGTAACAGGTGTGAGCTGATCGGGTAAATCGTCACTCATAAATAGAACTCTTGCGCCAGTCATGCACAATCTCATGGCTCGCACCCGTGATGCTCACGGAGCATTTAAGAGCATCACTGGACATGAACACCTCGACAAGGTCGTCATCATCGACCAGATGCCCATTGGTAAAACCCCTCGCTCCAATCCTGCGACCTATACAGGAGTATTTACAGATATTCGAGATGTCTATGCTCAGACACTCGAAGCGCGGGCACGAGGATACAAGGCTGGACACTTCAGTTTCAATACCAAACAAGGCCGCTGTGATGCGTGTGAAGGTGACGGTGTTCGTCGTATACAGATGCACTTCCTCCCTGATGTCCATGTCACCTGTGAATCATGTGGAGGCTCTCGCTACAATCACCTCGTCCGAGAGATTCATTTTCACGACAAATCCATCGCCGATGTCCTCGCGATGACGGTCGAGGACGGAGTCATCTTCTTCGACAAATTCCCGAAAATCAAACACAAACTCCAGACTCTCCTCGAAGTAGGACTTGGCTATATCACGCTCGGGCAATCAGCTCTCACGCTCTCAGGAGGTGAATCCCAGCGGGTCAAGCTCGCCACAGAACTTGCCCGTAAATCCACCGGAAAAACTCTCTACATCATGGATGAACCGACGACTGGTCTGCACTTCTCCGATATCCAGAAACTTATGTCGATCGTGTCGAGCCTGGTAGAAAAAAAGAACACCGTTCTCATCATAGAACACCATCTAGATGTCATCGCCAACGCTCACTACATCATCGACATGGGACCAGAAGGTGGCGAACGAGGAGGAAATCTTCTCTACGAATGACCACGAGATGGACTCCTTTCTGTCAAAAATTCCTATACCGCTGATTGTTTAGCTAAATACTTCAGCCATAAAGAAAAGATAAAAAAGAAAAGATAAAAAAGAAGGATTTAATAAAAATTAT
>CAYQWU010000097.1:0-2647 GCA_964421335.1 uncultured Candidatus Peribacteria bacterium | reverse complement strand
TGGAGGATCTCGGGGTTGCCCTGCTGACCCAAGGTAAAATAAAGGAAGCTCGTGAATATCTGAGTCGTGTTGGGAAGGAGAGCCACATGAGTGATATGTGATTTCCTGTATAGCTCTCTATGTTTCGTACCAATTTCCTCCAAGACGATCAGTCTTATCTCGTTGCTGACTATGACCATTTTTCTCTGACCGTTGGAGTCCTAAAATTTCAGAAACGAGTACCTCATCTGGAGTATTGTGTGCGGAGTTTTTTCCCACCAGAAAAACGAGAGTTTCATCCAAAGATTTTTGAGCAACATTTTACTCAATGCTGTGATCAGCTCCGTGATAAACTAGGGGAGATACCAGAAGAGGTCTGCGTCTTCCTCGATAATGGTGAATCGCTCACCACCTCGACAGGGTATACCTTCACTCGCGATAATAGCAGTGAACCAGTTCATCTCGAAGAGCTCGACACTTATGCGACAAAGCTCCTCCTCCAATCAGATAATCAAGCAAAAAGGCTCTGGGAAGAAGAATATGGTTATCATGATACTGACAGGAAACTGATATCGATATTCCTCTCACATCTTGCCCTGGATAAAAAACACTATACTTTTCCTCTCGGTAAAAATGCATCACATATCACGATGCGTTGTTTGTTTTTTTATGGGAGTCAGGTTTTATTGGATGGGATATCACGGAGTATTCGCTCATCTGGACACAAACTCCTGACTTGTGTTCCGCTTCCCTGCGTTTTCCTGAACCATCTCTGCAACAAAGAAACTTTTCTCGAAAACCATCTCCATATCCATCTGGGATATGACTCCACCACTGTCATCCTCCACCTCGGTAAACATGTGCAGGAGATACAGACCCTCCCATTTGGTTGGCAGTCTATAGATCAAAAAATTGAATCATATTTTTCACCACTTGAACGAGAGTCTCTCCTGATGGGGGATGATTTTAGTCATCTTGCTGATATCCCAGAATGGTCTCAGTATCAGGCATTTTTGACAGCCAATCTCCGGGTATTATTTGAGAGATTTGATCTCCAGTGGAGCTTCACAGAATTCAGCGTCTCGAGTCAATGACCTGTGTGAATCATAGGGGATATCGTGGCTAGTGGATCGCTCTCTCCCTGGATACAGAAAAATGCCACTATGCGCCGCATTGGTGCAGATAAAAATGAACATTGGCTCCATTATTGGAATACGCTCGATCCGCTTTTTACGCTTCATCCACACCCACTTCTCGCACTCGTTCGCTCTGTTTTTTTCTCCCCACATGAAAGTCATTAATTGGAAAACATCCTCCGATTTTTCTCTCCTCATCGATATCCTCCGTGAATCTGAGGAAGAAGTCACTGTAGTTATAGCAAAAAACACTCCCGTTGGTTGGTTTCATATTCAGATTTTGCGTCAGCTTTTTCCACATGGGGGATTCGTATTTATCTGCAGAGATAGTCGTATCAAGAAGATCCTGAAACAATCTGGTTATCGTGTTTTTTCTACCATGCAGGAGATGAATCGCATTCTCCCTGAAGGGTACCAGATTATCCAGGAAAACCTCTCAATGTTTGATTATATTCGGTTTCATAGTATCCGATTTATTTCGCGTATTCTCTCTCTTTCAAAGAAACTTCAACCCCGTGCTGATGTTTTTTCTGTCAAGCATTCATCGTGGTATATGCTCGTCATCGGTATCGTGGTAATACTCCTCCTCATGGTCGGTATAGTGAGTCTGACAACCCCACATGCTGCTATCATCATCACTCCTCAGGCGAGTGTCCAAAATGCTGTTCGTAATGTGACATTTGTACTCGAAGCGGACATGAATGATCCACTTCAGATACCTGTCAAAAAAACTATACTTCCATTTGAACTCAAAAAAACCTACAATGTAAATACCTATGACCCCACGACACTCGCCAGGGCTCGTGGCACAATCAGAGTGATTAATTCTGGTCCTGAATCCTTCAAAATAAAACCACAGACACGCGTCGTGATAGATACTCTCGTATTCCGTACAGAGGAATGGATCGATATCCCTGCATCAGACGGTTCAAAACCTACCGAAGCAACTGTTTCTGTGATTGCTGATCCTGTCTGAAGTGATGGAGTTCTTATCTGAAAGAAGTGAAATATTTCGCAGGATACAGTGCTCTCATTTCCTGGATTGTCCAAAGAAGACAGCGTAAATCTGGCTATTACTGCAGTGAGCGATTTCCGAGGATGAGATGATGTCTACAAAAATGTACTTACTCAGGAAGAATATACCCGTATAGAAAAGATTTTTCGTGATCAGCTCATCCAGGATGCGCGCAAATCTCTCTTGGCTCAATTCTGAACTCGTGATGAATTTATGCCAATTCCTATCCCAGAGGCTATCAAGGATTTGGATATAGCAGTAGAATCAGATGTGGCTATCGGTGACCATGTCAAACAAGTGACATTTTCTGGAAAAGGAGATTTCATGATCTACATATACCATGTAGAGACTCTCCGAAATATACTTCTCAGCGCTGCTCACAATCATCTCCTAGAAAATACAGAATCACTCGTTGAAATCTCTAGCACACCTCCAGATATCATAGAAGTCCTAAGTAGAGTCGAAGAGCCTTGGGCGATAAAAGCAACAGCCCGTATCCCAATACAGGTTCTGTATG
>CAYQWU010000096.1:0-2691 GCA_964421335.1 uncultured Candidatus Peribacteria bacterium | reverse complement strand
AAATCATTATAATGGTGTCAATCTATGGACCCCTGACTCTGACTCATCGTCGTTCTCATCATCGTAGCCTGTAATGCTTTTTTCGTGGCAGCAGAATTTGCTCTCGTGAAAGTGCGTATTTCTCAGCTCGAAATAGATATACGCAATGGAAAAAGAGGCGCAAAGCTCGTCCGCCATATCCTCGAACATCTCAACTACTATCTCTCTGGTATCCAGCTCGGAATCACTCTGACCTCGCTCCTCTTGGGTTGGGTTGGTGAACCTGCCATCGCTCATGGATTAGAGAAATTTCTCCTCAATCTCGGCCTAGATCTGCCAGATACGGTTATCCATACTCTGAGCTTCGGTATAGCGCTCTTCACTATATCGCTCTTTCATATAGTCCTCTGAGAACAGATACCCAAGCTCATTGCCATCAAAAACCCGATCAAAATCTCCTATATCATCGCTCGCCCACTTCGCATCTTCCAGCTTGTTTGATATCCATTTATCTGGGTATTCGATACTCTGACAAAATCCATCATGACCCTATTTCGTCTGGATAGTTCATCTCTGCATGACCTCCATTCAGAAGAAGAAATCAAGCTCCTCCTCACAGAATCCGAAGAAGGTGGTGTCATCGGTGAAGCGTCAAATGAGCTCATACAAAATGTGTTTGAATTTGATGACAGAACCGTGCGCCAGATCTATGTACCCCGGAGTCGTATGTTTGCTCTCGATATCGACGAAGATTTTGAGACACATTTTGATGTCATCGTCCGCGAAGGCTACTCTCGAATCCCCGTCTATCGTGATACACTCGATAATATCGTATGAGTGGTGTATCTGAAAGACTTCCTCCCTGTGATAAAGGAACATGGAACCGTCAATCTCCATAAGCTCGTGCGTCCGGCTCATTTCGCACCACAAAATCAGAAAATCGAACAGTTATTAAAAGATTTCCAGAGACTCCATATACAGATGGCAATAGTCACCAATGAACACGGTGAAACAGCTGGCATCGTCACGCTCGAGGATATCGTCGAAGAACTCGTCGGGGAGATACAGGATGAGCACGACAGTGAAGAGGCGCTCGTGATAGAAAAACGCCCAGGGACCTACATCGTCCGCACCGAATCCTCCATCACTGATGTGAATGACCATCTCCCCTATCCCCTCCCTGAAAGTCCTGAATACGATACTATTTCTGGATTTACCAATGCGATTTTTGGTCATATACCTCATGCGGGAGAGACGCTCGAATACGGAGAATATGATATCACAGTCTTGAAACGCTGAAAAAATGCCGTCGAACTGATAAAAATACAGGTACAGAAGTAAAAAACCGTCACCGTCACCCCGTTGAAAAACGGGGTCTAGGTGAAAATAAGGTTGTTTTAATGACCTGAATACCGTGTCGCCCACGGTATGACAAAAAATCATCAAAATATTTGCAATCCAAAAAAACATAGGATATAGTGAGGGGGTAATTTAACTTTTATTACTTTTTTATGACAGCAAATCCAGAGTTACGCGCTGAGCCTATTTACAATCCTGAAGAAATAAAGGATATAGAAAAGAGAAAGGCAACTGCCCAAGATATTGGGAAGCGGAAAGGAGAAATAAAATATGATAAAAAAACTCCTGACGGGAGAGAAACACTCTCAAAAGAGTGGATGAAAAAAGCTAATCTCTCTGAAGCTCAAATAAAAGCAATAGATGACCTTGTTGGTATCACAGAGAGTGACGACGCTACAGTGCGTGATGCAAAGAGAAAGAAATGGCAGAGTGAGAATGGTCTATGAGAATGAAAAGACGGAAAATGAGAAGGAGATGGCATATTCGGATGGAAATCTCTGGAAAAATTGGATGCTCAAATAACAGACAAAAAAATACAAGAACTATCTTCTATTTGAGATGATTCTCCTTATCTCAGTGGAGCTCCAGATAAGATAAACGGATTACAGATTATAGATGAACAAGCATCAGAAAAAGCTAAAAAAGAAACAGACAAGAGTCGATTACAAACACTCAAAAAAGCAGAAACTGATGAATGAGTTCGTAATTGAGTTATTGCAGCTCAAGAAGATTGAACATGAGAAGATGAATTTGGAGGTCAGAAAATCACATTTGATAAAGAAAAAAATGGATGGAAAAATGCTCAGTGAGAATTCCTCGATACTAATAAATGAGAATTTGTATCAAAAGAAAAGCAACAAGAAGCAGACAAAAATCGATTACAAACACTCAAAAAAGCAGAAACTGATGAATGAGTTCGTAATTGAGTTATTGCAGCTCAAGAAGATTGAACATGAGAAGATGAATTTGGAGGTCAGAAAATCACATTTGATAAAGAAAAAAATGGATGGAAAAATGCTCAGTGAGAATTCCTCGATACTAAAACATGAAAATTTGAAACAAAAGAAGCCAGAACTGAAAGAATAAAAACAGAACCTGTCAAAATCAATGATCTCGAAATAAAGGATGGTGAATGGACTGAGGAATATAGCGAATCAACATACGAAGCATGAGATGGTGATTGAGATACGAATCCACTTAAAATACAATATTTCAGAGATGGTGATACGGTTGTGAAATACGATTGAAAAAATCTAGCATATTCCGTAGCTACCCGATGAGAAAATGGAGATGTGGGAGATTTTAAAGAAAGTACATATGATGGACTTCCTGAAGGATTTAAGATGAAAAATG
>CAYQWU010000095.1:0-2693 GCA_964421335.1 uncultured Candidatus Peribacteria bacterium | reverse complement strand
TGCCGAAAATCGATACTCGCAATACAACACAACAAGCTTCTCTCCACGCTTTGCAAGAACTCCTCTCAACAGCAGAACGCTCGCTCCATCACGCAAAGAATCTCATGGTTCAAATTACTGGAAAAAAGACAGTTGATACTGTTGATAAGCCTGATATTGCTGGCCTACATACTTATAAAGATGGCAAAGCAAAGGTTATAGAGGGTGTTTTTGATGGGAAAGATATGCTCGGAGCTGATAAAAAAACCTATCCCGTCCCTGCAAATTATGCGAGTAAATCAAAAATCGTCGAAGGAAGTAAGCTCAAGATGACCATCAAAGGTGATGGATCATACCAGTACAAAATCATCAACGAAGTAGAATATGACACAACGACAGGAACACTTATCAAAGATTCAGAACATTTCATGGTTATCTCACAACAGGGTATCTACCAGGTACTCCCCGCTTCTGTCACATTTCTCCATGCACATATCGGTGATCGTGTCTCTATTCGGATTCCTCGTGATATCAAGGCTACTTATGCGACGATAGATACACTCGTACCTTCTGATCTCGGACTTGTTGAGGCGTAGAAATAAACAAAAATATTAGAAAAGATCCACCTCTTGGTGGATTTTTTTCAATGTATAAATCTAGATATCCACTGATTCGTATTGATACTGAGCTACTATCTCATTTTTAAGTTTTTCCACTCTGGCTCCATCGACAAAACCTACTGAAATAACCGTCCAAATGCGTCGAAATATATGAGGATAATGATTGATTTCATACTGACAGAGTGGTATTCCTTTCTGTGAGATATAGAGGGAATAGGTGTTTTCAAGAATCTGAACATCGAGAACTATTTTTTGTGATGCGGGAAGTGTGATATTGATGTCTCAGACAGCAGCAACGAGGGCATCATAGAGGGTATAATTCTCTTCTTTTGACTCATGGAAAGTGAGAGTCGGAAGGCAATATACGGAGTGGTTCATACTGTCAGAATACACTAATTTCATTGTAAAGACAAATATCCAAACAATTTGTAGCAATCTCTCTCCGTTGACATATGATGAATCTATAACCAATCTCTCTATGAGTTGAGAACTGGCTCCATCGTTTGAACCAAATTTTCCACCCCTCAAGCTACTTCCCGAGCCAGAACCTTTATCAGTTATCGAATTACCAGTTCATGAAGCCATCTGAAAGATAACTCAACCAGAAACAGATTTCGAAAAGATGCTCCAGAAACCAAAATATCAAAAAATTTTTCTAAAACTTTACTCTGAAAAAGGTATTCAACAGAGTGTGGAAGACAAAATAAAACTCCTAGAAAGTCATATATGACCTTGCACAATTCCTGGTAGTCGTGAACAAATACTCCAATATCTCGAATTTTGATATTTGTGCGATACAGGTGCACTAGATGAAGATGATTTTAATGCTTTCTGTCTTTAATCCCTGAGCTCATCTATATTCCCCGCTCCGAGCAGGAGAAGAAGAGCATTTTTTTCTGTTGAATCAATAGTTTGAAGTTTTGAGCGAGCATCGTCGAGAGTTCAGACATATTCACATGCAGAATGAGCGGCAACCATATCTGCCAGCCTCCGCGAATCAATCATATCGCGTCGCTGGTCGATGTCTCGTGCGGCATAGATATCCGAAATATAGGTCATATCAGCACTTTTGAAGCTGGTCGCAAATTCTTCTCGTAATTCGTAGGTTCGTGAATACTGATGTGGTTCGAAGAAGACGAAGAGTTTTTTATCAGGATATGCTTTTTTGAGAGCGGAGAGTGTGACAATAATTTCTGTCGGGTGGTGTCCATAATCACTCATGAGGAGGTTTGAATTCGAAGTCGTGCGAATGATTTCCATACGTCTCCAACTGCCTGGGTATTTCGCGAGTGACTGGAGGGATTTCTCACTATCGAGATGAAGCAGCTGACTCACGACATAGGCCAGTGAGGCATCGAGACGGATATGATCTCCTGGGACCACGAGTGTCGGAAGTGTGTAGGAATAGATACCTGGTTCGATACCATTGAATGTCTCCCCTCTCACTTCAAATGAATTCTTTGAGACGAGAACTGTTGTCGGAGCGAGACCTATCATTCCTTTCTTCTCAGCTTCGTCAGCGAGTATCACGAGACACTTTGCCGAACGAGCGAAGGTGTGGAATGCTTGCTGGTAAGCCTCTTCTGTTTTGAAAAAATCGAGATGATCTGGGTCGATATTGGTCACAACGGCAATATCTGGATGGTAGTGGAGAAATGCATTTCGGTATTCGCAGGCCTCGATATTCATGATTTCCTGCCCTTCAGATGAGATATTTCGTCCATCAAAGGCTTTGACCAGTGTCCCCGTAATCGTCGTGCCAGAGGCCTGTAAATCGTGAAGAATCGTGCCTATCATGGCACTCGTGGTTGATTTCCCATGAGCTCCTGCGACCGCGATTTTCATCGGAAATGTATGGAAGAGTTCTGCGAGTGCTTCTGGATACGAGAGGATCTGCGAGTGAAATGTTTGTCCTGCCTGTATCTCCGGTTTATGATTCGCAAGGACTCACGCAATCCCAAGTGTATCATCGTCGATAATCGCCTCGGTATAGATGACCTTTTCAGTGTCGGCTGAGATAACTGAAGCTCAATCGGCAACTATCTCGATCCCCTCAGAAGCGAGCGTATCGAGGAGTGGAGAATGCCCCATATT
>CAYQWU010000094.1:0-2702 GCA_964421335.1 uncultured Candidatus Peribacteria bacterium | reverse complement strand
CAAAATACAAAGTACAAAAGACAAAGGAGTGGAAGTTTTTTCATCTATTTGAGCAACGGCACAAACATTACTGTATGTTAAACTCTACTTTTGGTGCATTTTCACTGCCAGCGACAGCATCAAAGAGGGCTGCTTTGTCGAATCCGAGGAGACGAGCGAAGAAGACAGTTGGAATACGAGAGACTTTCACATTCCAAGTGTTTGCGACACCGTTATAGTCTCCACGAGAGACGGCGATTCGATTCTCTGTTCATTCGAGCTGAGATTGTAAATCACGGAAGCCCTGAGTCGCTGTGAGTGTAGGATATGCTTCTACTGAGACGAGGAGACGAGAAAGTGCTCCACCGAGCTGACCCTGTGCTGCTGTAAATGCTTTCACACTTTCTGCATTTGTAGGATCGACCTGAGTTGAAGTTGCTTTTGCACGAGCTTCGACGACATCCGTGAGTGTTCCTTTTTCAAAGTTTGCCGCTCCCTCGACCGTTGCGACGAGCTGAGGAACGATATCAGACCTTCTCTGGTATTGGACTTCTACATTTGACCAAGCGGCATCGACGCCTGCTCGACCTGCGACGAGACCATTATACTGTCCGACTATCCAGAGTCCTGCGACCGCGATAATCGCGATGATGATAACGAGTGATTTTTTCATAAAAGAAAAGAGTTAAAAAATGAATAATTAGAGAGTTACTTCACCTGACATGGTTGCCTTGTATTCGAGGATATTTTTTGCAAAGCCAAATACTTCTGCACGAGTTGCATCTCGGTTTGGATAGAAATAAAATTTCATTCCTCCCATCTCTCCAACTAAAGGTTCTGTTTTTAACGAGCTTTTGTTAACGATGTTCAAGGAATACCCAACATTAAATACTTCTGCTTGCCATTGAATTTGTGTATCTGATATTATCCCTTCTGTTCCAGCAGTATATCCAGGAATGTTATTCACAGATAATCATCCAGCTTTAATCATTATTGCCAATGCCTCCACTCTGGTAATCTTATCCTGTGGTCGGAAAGTTGTATTGGTACGAGATACAATTCCAGCATCAGCAGCGAGTTCTGCTGCACGACATCTCCAATCATTGTTTATCAAGTCTGAGAAGTATCACTTACATTGATAACTTGGAAGAACCATTCATTTTACCTTCAATGCTATCCCTGCTACTTCTGCTCGAGTGATAGTATCATCGAGACGATAGCCAGTTGCTGTCGACTGTTGCGTGATTATACTCTTAGTTGCGAGGTAATTTGCATTGTCGACATCGACCTGTGTGTAGGCGAATGCTACAATACTTGTAATTATGAGAGAGGAGATGAGGATTTTTTTCATAGAAATAATTAAGTACAGAAATTATAGTATCCCTTGTGAGACTACAAGTTTTCTTCGTTTACAAATCAGCAAACATTTCCAAATATCGAGGCATAGATTTTAGGAATAATTCTGGATTTTCTTTGATTTCTTTCTCTAAATCTTCTTTTGACCACCATCGCACCTCCTCAACTTCATTTTCCTGAAGACGAAATTCAGAGATAGTCATATCGACCTGAACATTGAACCATTGTATAAAATGTTTTGTCTTGGCATCGAACCGCTCGATTTTTATATTTTTTTGAAATGGTATATCTGTGATGCCTATTTCTTCTTCTGCTTCTTTATAAATGTTTGATTCATAGGTTTCTCATACAGCATTTGTTCCTGCAACTGCGGGTCACCACAGTCAGGGATGACTTTTCTTACTCATATGTCGTTTTGCGAGGAGGATTTCTCACTGTGAATTGGTTGCCCAGAGTGCTGATACTCGATGAATGTCTTCATCTTTTTTCTCATTTCTCAACACATCATCTACTATGTTGTCATTTTCATCTACAAGAATAATTCTCTCGTGTTCCATTTTTATTTTTCTTATTTATTACACCCCCATCGTCCTGAGGACACTGAGATTAAATCCATAATCTGTTCTCTTCGAGCCCAGGAGACCCAGATGGCATCGGTGTCCAGCGAGCGTGATATCTGCAACCATGAGCGCACAGGATTCGAGTTCGGGGAGGATATTTTCTTCGCCGATGCAGACTGTTATCCGTCCTGGTTCTGCGAGATTGGTTATAGTACGGGTGAAGAGTGTTCGATTTTCGACGGTATCGAGGATGGGAAATATCTGTTCTGCGAGTGTTTCACTGTGCTTCTGGAGAAAATGTGAAATACCAGCGATACAATATATCCCAGAATCTGGCGAAGAGCAAAATGCGAGATCATGTGTTGCTTTTGACAGGGCGGAGACGAGGTCGTAGAGACGGTCATCATGAAATTCGAGAGCATTATCCTCAGACATAATAGGCGTTCCTATATATCGCTGAGGTGCGACTTCGATGAGATAGTCGACATACATGCGAATACCTCGTGTTGTCGGAAGTCTTCAAGCCGAATTATATGGTTGGTAGACGAGTCACATCTCCTCGAGTTGTTTCATGTCGTTGCGGATTGTGGCAGGCGAGATATCCATGCCTTCATCACGGACGAGGGACTTACTTCCTGTTGCGTACCCACTCTTGATATATTCCCTGACGATGAGTCAGAGTATTTGGATTTTTCGTGCATCGATGGAAGACTTGCGACTCACTTTTTCTACGAATTAAAAATTAAAAAAGAAAAATTAAAAATGGAGGATTTTTAAAGATTTGATTCAGTGCTGAGTTTTATTTTA
>CAYQWU010000093.1:0-2706 GCA_964421335.1 uncultured Candidatus Peribacteria bacterium | reverse complement strand
TTGTAAGGAAAATAAACGAAAATCAAATTTTACTTCACCAGCTTTTCCAACAATTCCCTCTGATGCGCTGTGAGCTTCGATGGCATCCGTGCATCGAGTTTGAGGTAGAGGTCGCCAACGAGTTTACCAGAAGTTTTGCCTTTTCCTGTCACTTTTAATCTCGTTCCAGGCTTGGTACATTCAGGGACGGTCACGCGGAATTTGCCAGAATATGGCGATTCGATGGATATTTTTGTCCCGAGGAGGAAATCCCAGATAGGCAATTCGACTGTTTGTTCCATATCGAGTTCTTCTGGGTAGACGGTCTGTCTGCGAGTGGATTTACGACCACCAGAGAAATTCCCGAAGAGATCTCCCAGGTCAAACTCAAAACTCTGTGATCATCCACGACCTCACGAATTCCCAAATATATCACCAAAATCAAACCCACCGAAATCGCCTTGCTGAGCTCCTCCGCCTCGACCACCGCCCATTCCAGGCTCTGCTGTACCGAAAGTGTCATATTTTTTTCGTTTTTCTTTATCGCCGATAACCTGATAGGCTTCGTTGATTTCTTTGAATTTTTCTTCAGCTTTTTTATCTCCCTGATGTCTATCAGGATGCCACTGCATAGCGAGTTTTTTGTAGGATTTTTTTATTTCCGCTTCGCTCGCTCACTTCGCGACTCCGAGCGTGTTGTAATAATCTTTTTTCATAGCGATAATAATATGCAATTACATACTAAAATCAATCGAGTATTGCATTAATAGATTATTACGAACCTCTCTGAGATGTGATGATAAGTTCTTCCAAAGACTGTACAGGAATAGAAGTTTTCTTCTGTAGTTCAAGAATATATTTTTCTGGAACAAAAATTGCCGAAATTCTCTCTGAAAAAATTCTCTCTGTTGTTCGGATTTCTCCCCATCCAGGTACAGCATTCATGTTGCCAGCTTTAGGAGTAGAAATAACAACAGGATAATTCCCAGGGATATCCGACTCGCCCCATATCATTGCCCGAAAAGCATGTATAGGACTATTATAATTACTGATATTGAATGTATGTGTCCATCTATGTGCCTTATCGAGAATACTATGTTTTTGAAATACTGTGGGAGTTTTTTCATTGCGTTCCACGCCTAACAATCTAGCTTTCAGTATTGAAGCGGTAATTCCTCGGAGTATTTTGTACCACACCTTTCACCTATTCTTTATGTATAAATGAGAGGTTCAAGTTTCAGCATAACACAGAGCATATAATATTGCATATAGTGGATCTTCTGTGAGAGAAATTGTGGATCAGCCATCAGTATTTAATGGATCATAAAATGGCTTTAAACCATGTTGAAGTATTTCATCTACTGCTCTTTTTATCTTTCCAGTCGGTTGTCCGTCATACGAAGAACTCTCGAATTCATGAGCTAGAAATCCAGTTCAATGATATAAATTACCCTTTGGTTCAGTTGTAATTTTTTTCATTTTTGACAATTTTTATATTTCAATTTGCATATAATATAATGAATTAAACATTTTGACAAATTCTTTTTTGCTTCTTTTGTATTTTTCCTATACTCTCGAATATGAAATTACCGTATGTCCTCATCGTCTGACGTCCGAATGTCGGAAAGAGCTCTCTCTTCAATGCTTTTACAGGGAGAAAGATAGCTATTGTCGACGAAACGGCAAATACCACTCGTGATGTTCTCGAATACCCAATGGTGGACTACGAGACGGACTTCCAGTGGACTATCGCGGATAGTGGTGGTCTCAATTTCGGATCTCAGCACCAGATATTGCAAGATGTGAATCGACGGGTAAATGAGTGTGCAGCGCAGGCTGATATCATCCTCTTCATCTGTGAATACGATCGTCTCACTGATGTCGATGATCACATCATCAAGATGCTCCGAAAGCTCGAAAAACCTATCTGGCTCGTGGCGAATAAGGCGGACAATGTGACACGGGTGAATGAAGCGTATGCTCTCATGAAAACTGGATTCCCTGTCTATCCTGTCAGTGCTTCTCATAGGAAAATCGATGAACTCGAATCAGATATCGTCGCCTATCTCAGAAAGAAATATCCAGAACATGCTGGAGCAGAACAAGATGAAGGAATCAAGATAGCGCTCGTCGGAAGACCAAATGTGGGCAAGAGCTCAACATTTAACGCTCTCGTCGGATACGGCAAAGTCGTCGTCTCTGCAGAAGCTGGCACCACGCGCGATCCGACCGATACACTCCTCACTTACAAAGGTCAGAAGATGACGCTCATAGATACTGCAGGATTTCGCAAACCCGGTAAAATCGGTGTCTATAATGTCGAGAGTTGGTCAGTATTGCGTACACGAGCTCAGGTCGAGAGAGCTGATGTCTGTGTCCTCCTAGTAGACTCGGTTGAATGAATCGTCCAACAAGATAAGCATATCCTCGCAGAAGTCCTCGAACAAAAAAAAGGTGTTATCATCATGGTGAATAAATGGGACCTCTCTCAGGCAAAAACAGACATGGAACCAGAAATGTTTCACAAGCGCTATCTCGCCTACCTCCAGAGAGAATTCGCGTACTGTCCATGGGCGATGACCGTCTTCGCAACAGCGAGCGAGGGAAAATGAGTCAAGGAAATCCTCGAACACGCTCTCGGTATCTACGCTGAGCGAGCGAAGCGAGTCGGAACCGGAGAATTCAATCGATTCCTCACGAGAACCTGTCTCGAGCACGCACCGAGTG
>CAYQWU010000092.1:0-2714 GCA_964421335.1 uncultured Candidatus Peribacteria bacterium | reverse complement strand
TCTGTCCATTTATTACTGAGCATCTCTATCAGAATCTCATGAATACGACGGATTCAGTGCATCTCTGTGATTTCCCAGCGGTGAATCAGCAGCTTATCAATCTCGAAGTGAATCAGAAGATGACAGATCTCCAAAATCTCACCAACCTCGGCCTCGCGATTCGTGGTCGTGAGAAACTCCGCGTCAGACAGCCTCTCCGAGCAGCGACTATCACGCTTGATTTGGACGAAAGCGCGCGCGAGACACTTGCAGAAGAACTCAATGTCAAAGAAGTGCACACCGTGAAAGATGTCTCAAATTATGTCACAATTACCTATTCTCCTGATGCGAAAAAAATCGGAGCAACAGAGAGAAAACAATGGATGAAGCAGATTATAGCCGATGCAAAAGCAGGGAAGGGGGCATTGACGACAGAAGGAACTCTTGAGCTTATGGTCTCAGAAGCGCCAGAAGGAAAAGTAGTGCTTGCGGCAGACGAATTTGAAGCAGTCTACACACCACGAGAATGATCGACGATTGCTTTCGCAGGAAGTGCGGGGTATGTCATCGGTCTCGATACGACGCTCGATGAAGAGCTGACACTTGAGTGATACGCTCGTGATATGATTCGCGGAATTCAGGACGCTCGAAAAGAACTCGGATTTGAAGTGACGGATAGGCTTCAGCTCTCACTCACTTCAGAGAATGAGGTACTTCAGAGAATCCTCGCGACTCATCAAGGGATGATAGAGAAGGAAACATTAACAACAATACAAAGGACAACCTTGCCTACCGGCAGGCAGGAGGACAAAGGACAAGATACGAAAGAAATAGAAATTGATGAAGATTTTATTATTTCATTGACGCTCCAAAAATAATCCTATAATTTCTCCTATGCGAACTACTCTCTCATCTATGATGCACCTGCTCACTCTTGTGGCCAGGTAGTTTTTCGTTTTCTCTTAATTCTACTCCCCGGGTCACACGACCTGGGGATTTTTTTATCTTTTCTTTTATGTGCATATCTCTTCCTACCATTGAGCAGTCCATACGCGAGTCACTTCCTGATATACCAGAGATAGAGAATATCCTCTCTGGCGTCCGAGATGCAGTCTCATGACATCTACTGCGTCACTCACTTCAACCACGAGATCTCTTCCAGATGAGAATCATGGCGCAGAGTGAGCATATGCAGGCTCCACTCAGTCAGCAAACCCATCTCATCATTCATTTCTGAGAAAATTCTCTTGATCCGTCGTACCTCGAGACGCTCAAGTGATATTACGGACGCACTATTTTTCTCCACCTTCCTCTCCATCACTCTATTATTCTCTAATACTCTTCTATGAATATCCCATCTTATTCTCAGCCACTCTCAGTCGATACCCTCTGGCATACCAACTGGGGTTTTGCTGTGAAGCAAATTATTGACGAGAAGCCCTACAATTATTTTTTCTGAAATCAGGTAGCATGATCGCATCGAGACTATGCAGAACGGTTCATACTTCCATGACAGAGACGAGAGCATGAATTTGAGACGCGTACTCGTGAGGGGACTCCGTCGCCTCTTCTACCAGATACGACAGCGTATGTCTGTGCTCAGATTGCCTCAAATCTCATTAATTTTCCACTTGATCCAGTAGCGGCACAGCGAGTACTATATGATGTGTGGACAGAATATATCCAAAAAGCCCGAGCAGAATCCAGACCAGCTCTCGAGATTCAGAGAGATGAGAGGCATAGAGAAATTCAGAGAGTCATCGACGGAGACATTCCGACCGTCCTTGCCCTCCGTTGAATAATCGGAATTTGTTGTGAAATGAGGCACGGAGAAAACAACATTTCTCATACATAAAGCCCGCCCTGACTTCGCGATTCTTATCACAAAAAAAGTAGCCCAAAATGCAAGGAGTTTTTCTAGAAAATTGCTTGCACAAAAAAAGTGTTCTCACTTCATGGCTCTGGTGGCTCTCTTTGTAAAAATTCACACAAAATCATTTGACTACATATAGTGTCTGAATATAACTATCGGACACAAGATATTGTGTTTGGTCGATTTTTTTACCATCGCAAAAACTTTCCATTTTTCCTCCTTATTTTCTAATCAAGTTGTTGTATGACCCTGGACTCCATCCGCAAGCGCAATAATGAGCTTGTCCCTTTTGATCGCTCTCGTATAGAAAATGCTATCGAGCAAGCTTGTATCGCTATAGGTCATAATGACATCAACTTTATACCACAGATTACCACTGAGATTATTCTCGCTCTCCAGGCTCGATTCGGAGGAACAGACTATGTCCCGAGTGTGGAGGATATCCAGGATGCTGTCGAGCTCCATCTCATGCGTGCTGGTCTCTATGACATTTCCAAGCACTATATCACCTATCGTCAGAAGCGTATCGAAGAGAGAAATGAAATCGTCGAGGAAAAAATCGAAAAAAATCAGCTCAAGATCCAAAAACGAGATGGTCGAGTCGAGGCATTTGATATGGCAAAGGTTCGTCGTGTTTTTGAGATCGCTGCAAACGCTCACCCTGCTATCGATATCGATTTGCTTGTCAGCAATTTCCACACCAATATATTTGACGGTATCCAGTCTCGCGACATCTCCCAGGCGACTATCATGACCGCGAAGAGCTATATCGAACAGGATCCTCAGTATTCGTATGTCGCTGCAAAGCTCTTCCTCATGAACTACTACAAGGACCTCATCGGTTCTTCTGATATGAAAAATG
>CAYQWU010000091.1:0-2719 GCA_964421335.1 uncultured Candidatus Peribacteria bacterium | reverse complement strand
AGCTCCTGAGTCGTTTTATATCATCGACGGTGATCCAGTCAGGACGGGTCTCTATCTGGATTCCTACTACACGGGATTTTGCTCGCATATTTCTCTCTTTTGCTTCTTCGAGCGTTTTGCTTTCTCGCATCTCAAAGCCCTTTTTTATCTTAAATTCTGCAAATTTATCAGTTCAGGTCGAGGTTCCCTCGATAAAAGGTTCGAGCTCAGCGTAGGTCGTATGAGCGTCGTATATTGCTCGGATAAACATCTCTTGATACAGTTCTGGGTAGACAGACCATGTGCCGCCAATAATTCGTACATCGCATTTATCGATGTGATGCCCTGTGATTCTGAGGCCTCTGAGTCGATTTTGTACTTGTTTTACGGGGTCAAATTCGTTCATCTCAGCTCGCATGACCGCTGGTTCATCGGGGATATAACTCCTCGGGAGACCGACAAAGGTGGGACAATAGATGCACTTTCCCGGACAGCCCCAGAACTTAGTCAAGAGGGATATTACCGCTATACCTGACTGATTTCGAATACCTCGCTTGCGAAATATCCTCTCTACTCGTGCTGAAGGCGTGATACGAGCGTCGGAGACCATCTCGTGATATCGCTCTATGAAGGCAATATTGGGTATTGGTTTGACGGTCTTGTGCACAGAATATATCTCATTACAGAGCTTCTGAAAATCCTGTTTATTTCAAATCTTCTCGTCTTTTATCACAGCGAGGATGATTTCATCAATTATGTCGGTTGAATGCTTCTGCAAAAGAAAAAAGAAAAATTAAAAAAGAAAAATGATGGAATTTTATTTTAAAAAACCTCTGCAGAGTATACAGAGGTATTTGTTTTTAACGAATTAAACCAATAAAACAGACGAAACGAATTAAACCTGTATTTATGCAGCTTTCTTTGCTTTTGACTCACGAGCGTTGAATCTGTCGATTGCACCAGTACGGAGAACTCGTTTTTCACCAGTATAAAATGGGTGAGAAGCTGAGGATACTTCTATATAGATGAGTGGGTATGTCTGACCATCGACATCAACAGTTTCTTTTGAACTGAGTGTAGAGCCAGTGATGAGCATGTAGCCTGTAGAGAACTCTTTGAAACAGACTTGTCGGTACTCAGGGTGGATATCTTTTTTCATAAAATTGGGAAAAGTTATGATGGGATTATAAAAGATATCAGGGAATTGCAAGATTATTTCTAAGTTTTGGGAGCGGGGGGTAGGGTTTTTAGTATTTTTTTAGCTTTCATGCCTATTGTCCATGCTTTATCATTACCATTTACTGTTTGTCTTGCTCACTCCCAGTCTTGTTGTTCTTCGTTTATGAAATCTCCTAGTCTTGCTGGCTTAGTTTTTGTCTTACCGTTTTCTCATTTTATTTCTACATTACCAAAACTTCCATTTATCATACCGTGTACGAGTATAAAAGCCGCAATTTTTGGATCTAGGACAAGATCGGGATTTGTAATTATGCTTTGTTCCGGACTTATTAAGCCTTCTTTTTTCAGTATTGTATCATACTTGGTATAATTATATCTACCAGTGAGTTGTACATAGCCTCTTCATTTAAATCTCGCCCCATCGCCTGGGCCAGTATTTCAGAGGTCTGCCCTCGTGTCATAGTTTATGAACCCAGGTCAAGATTTCCTATTTTCTCTTTCTACTAGATTATATATAGGTAGAAAGTGACCTGATTCATGGTCAGCGGTTGCCAAAATATAGGCCACCTGTTCGCGGCCTATATCACCAAATATATCTTTATTTTTGCATGTTTCGAGTATGAGTGCAATATGTTCTGTTTTTGTGAGTCCTCTCGCTAGCTTTTTTTCTTCTTCTGGCTTTTTTTCTTCCTGTTCTGGTATTTTAACTCATAGCTTGAGAGCGAGTACCTGTCCTATATGCAGGGTTGTTTCCTGACTGATATTATTAAAGGTACAAAGTTCTTCTATAGTTTTTCAATATTTTTTTGCTAGACCAAAGAGCGTATCTCATCGCTGGACCTTATGGGTTGTTTTTTCTGGTATTTTTTTCTCTTCTTCTGGTTTTTCCACAGGTTTTATATCTGTAGAAACACTTCACTCTAGTGGTGTATTTTTTGGTTCTAGAGTCCTTGATATGAGTCTCGTAGCTGGTTCTGGATTTGGCGTTTCTGTTTCTCATGATTCTACTGGAGTATTTGGCTCCACTGTTTCTGGGGTGCTTGCGGGAGGTGTGTCAGTTTCAATAGGGAGATTACCGTAGCTACTTGGTATGATCTCAGTTTCCTCAACAACTGGCGGTACTTCTGAAGGGAGAGGTTCTATTGTGTGTCCATTTTCAGCATGAGGCGCATCAAGACCAAGAAGGCTTCTTCAATAGGTCTGCCAAAGGTCTCTTCATTTTGCTTTTACCGCTTGTCTTTTTCTTTCAAACTCATTTTTAAATTCTTCTTCTCTGTCGTGAGCCTCTTCCATTATGCTTTTTTCAGCTTCTTGATTTTCGGAAGGTTCTGGTCATGTGGTTAGTTTCTCCGCCATACTTGTATATTAGCCTATTTTTCGTGAAAATACAAACACTTTCTTTTTATTTCGGCATGTCTTTGCTATAATTTTTTTATGAAAACTATTCTCTCGTACTGGATATCATTTTTTATCCTCTTTTTTGGTACTGTTTACCTCGGATACTCTCTCAGTATCCCTACGGACAATATCATTGTGACACTCCTCCTATTGTATTATGTTT
>CAYQWU010000090.1:0-2821 GCA_964421335.1 uncultured Candidatus Peribacteria bacterium | reverse complement strand
GTTGGATAAGAGTCTTTTTAGCGACTGTTATCTTACCACTAACAGGGAGGAGTCATCGACGGACAAGGCTCACTTCTGCGACAGTAATACGATTGCTCTGAACGAGTGCAAACGATTGAGCGCGAGTGAGGTCAGCCTTGAGTTCGGCGAGGGTCTCAGACTTTTTTGCCTTTGACACAGTCATAACAAAAAAGGATAAAAAAATAAAATGTCGAAAAACAAAAATACGCCACAAAAGGCGTATTCTCAGAAGTATTTTGAAATTCTTGTGAGTTTTTGCCTCGGCAGGTCTTGTATGATTGATAACAATCAATGCCTACTGTCTTCGACTTGTCTATAATATGGTAATATCAAAAATTTGCAAATCTTTTTAAAGTATGATTATATGTATGTATGAAAACAAAAACCCTCATTATTTTTCTCCTGTTCATCTGTAGCATGATAGGAGTAATGTTCTCGTCTAGTAGCTCTTTTGCCTATACACCTTATGATGAATTGCCCGAACCAGAATGCTCTGGAGGAGGGGGCGGCCCTGGATGTGGTGGTTGAGGAGGAGGGGGCGGTGGTTGAGGAGGAACATGTCCGGGACCTTCATGTAAACCGTTAAAATCTGGTTGTACTGATCGTGATGCAAATAACTATGATTTTACGGCTCAATTGGACGATAATAGTTGTACATATGATCCTTTTAATCCCCCTACAGTGATTTATTATTATTGTGCAGATCAAAAAGCGACGAATTATCAGACTCAACAAGAGTGCAGAGAAGAGATCCGTACTGATTCAAGAGGTATCGAGTATAAAGCTCGACCTCAGGACTCATGTGTCATAAATAATACTACCTGTAAATACGATAAAATTATAAATGGATGTACTAATCCTCTTGCTCTGAATTACAGTGCAACAGCTACTGTAGATGACGGAAGTTGTGAATATATTGAATGTCCACCATGAATGTCCGACTGTAAAAGACCAGTGCCAGAATGATGTACTAATCCTCTTGCTCTGAATTACAGTGCAACAGCTATCGTAGATGACGGTAGTTGTAGATGAACTGAAAGTCAGCCAACACTCTGTCTCCAGCAAGCAAATGGTACTACCATAAAGTTTACAACTGTGCCGAACTTTAGTAACATGACAACTTTTAATAGTCTCTACACTCTCTGTAGTAACGGTGGCATATTCACCAAAACAGTCTACTCACTCACATGAAACATCTGATCATTTTCAGGATATTGTGAAAACTCTACCAGCGTCGATAACAATAATGGGAGATGTACTTACCCTATAGAGCTTCCTAACATCATCGAAATCCCTGCACCATATTTCATTACTGGTATGGTGATGGGGTCATCGAGAAGTGTTGACATGGTAGAAATGATGCCCCGCCCTCTTGCCAACATCCAAATACAAATGACGACGCCTGAAGGAAGTATCCAATCTACCACTACTGACTCAAATGGTAACTATATATTTAATGGTCTGCTCGCTGGCGAATATTCTCTCCGTCCAGACAACTCTATGCCCTACATATTCCCAAATAGTGAGTCAGTGAATCTCGTCAATTCAAACGCAACAATTAATTTCTCTGGTATAGATACGACTACTGTACTTCCTCGAATTGATAATGAAGTTAACCTCCTCAACAAAGACGGAGATATCGATGACTGGCTCAAGGATCTCTCAGATAAATGGAATAATGTAGGAGGAAATCTCCCAGATGCTCTCGATGTGGCTACTCTGAGTAATTCGGGAGGCAATGGTAATATATTTTCGAATAATTCGCTCTCTTCCCTCTTTAACAACGGATTCCTGCCCCTCTCCAATTCATACACCCCTATCCCTCTCTCTCTCGTACCGAAATACGCTGACGAAAATAGTATCTGTGGTGATCGGATAAAACAAACTGGGGAAACCTGTGATGACGGAATCAATAATGGTAAATCTGGATTCTGTAGCTCGGATTGTCTCTACCGTGGTGAAGTAAAATTTGTGGCGGAAAAGAGATCATATGCCGATGAGTCAGTGAATACAGTGTCTATAGAAACATTCACTAATATCTCAGAAACAGTCAGCCGAAATGTTTCTGGAGGTATGAAAATTCTCCAAACTTCTATCAGAAAAGCATCAGACTCTGTGGGAGAATCTCAGAATTTCCTCAAGCAAAAATTCATAGAAAATACTTCTCCTCGAACACGAGAAATCCTCAAAAAAACGGCAGAAATAACTACAGAAGTAGCTCAATACTCAGTGGTTGCTATTGCCTCAGTACTCTGAGTGGGAGCCATATCACTCAATATCATGGCCTACAAGGCTAACTGGATATCATACACGGTCAAGGCTGGTGATACGCTCGACTCAATCGGCAATCAATTTACGATGACTGAACGAGCTATGCGAGCAAAAAATGGCCTCAAAAAATGAGATCTCCGTCCAGGTACCAAAATCAAAGTACGCAATCGTCACTTCATAGAAAAGGATTACCTCGATCAACTCAAGTTCGTCCTCCAGGATAGCCTCGAAAAGAGAAACTATGGTAAAATGTCAGCGAAAATTGAGAAAATGTTTGCAAAGAAATAAAAAATAGTGTAGAGTGAGTATATGCCAGAAACAACGACACAACCCGTTCAAGCTGTCCCAAATAATCTCTTCCCAACTGTTGGAGCCGATACTGGATTAGCAGGCTCTCCCCTCACAGGATGACTCCCCGGTGTCGATATGTCTCAGAGTGAGAAAGACGCTATCATGCGTCAGATACACCCTATATTTCTCACCACTCATTCAGAAGAAAAAGCGCCAGTACAGCAAGGAAATTTTGACA
>CAYQWU010000089.1:0-2899 GCA_964421335.1 uncultured Candidatus Peribacteria bacterium | reverse complement strand
CCAATCATGGTGATATCACGCTCGAAGTCTTCGCAGACAAAGTCCCAAAGACAGCAAAAAACTTCGTCGAACTCGCGAAGAAGAATTATTATGACGGGACGATTTTCCATCGTATCATCACTGATTTCATGATTCAGGGTGGTGATCCGACTGGGACAGGTCGTGGTGGTGAGAGCATCTATGGTGAGAAATTCGAAGATGAATTTCATCCGGAATTGTCTCATAAAAAAGGCTATATCTCTATGGCAAATGCTGGACCTGATACAAATGGGAGTCAGTTTTTCATAGTCCATGCCGAGGAGACTACCTGGCTCGATGGGAAACATAGCGTCTTCGGGAAAGTCATCGAGGGAATGGAAGTCATCGAGACAATCGCAATGGTACCAACCGATAGCGGAGATAAACCATTTAAGAAAGTAGAGATCACGAAGACAACTGTGGTGGTCTAGTATTAAGTATTAAGACTGGTTACTTGTATTAAGACCAAGAGAACAAATCCCTCTGTCTTAATACTTACTACGGGCAACGAGTCTTAATACTTGCAAAGACTACGCCTGTTGTTTATCGCTCAGTGTCTGTGCTGATTGTTTGATGAGACCATCGAGACGGAAGATAACATGGTCGAGGATAGCGGTAATGATATCTTGTTTGAGAGGTTCGATATCTTTCATGCCTGACACGAGAGTTTTCTTCTCTGACATACGGTCACGGAGATCTGTGAGTGCTGCTCTCTGTTCTGAGACAGATGCTGTACCCATACGGTTGGTCATGCGACCGATGACATCATCGAGACGAACCTGATATTTCTGCACGAGCTTATCCTTGATGAGCGTCTGTGCATCAGCGACGAGTGCTGCAGCTGGAGCTTTCTCAGGAGCTTTTGGTTCTGTTTTTACTTCGACTTTGGTCTCCACGACAGGAGTTTTTACTTCGACGACTTTTGTCACCTCAGCTGGGGCTACCACAGAGAATTCGAAGAGTTCTTTGTCTTTTGCTGTATCCTGACCAAAAGCTGGGAGAATAGCGAGAGTACAAATGAGTGAGAATAGTATTTTTGAGATTTTCATGTATACACTATATAAGAAAATAGAGACTTGACTAGAGGGGATTTGTGAGGATTGTGTGAAGAATGAGATAAAAAATTTTGATGGTTTTGCATTGATTAATCCAGAAAAACACTATACTAATGCCTAGTTTGTTTTTTCTTTGTTATCTCGATATCTCTATGGAAGTCCCTCAACGCGTCCGCGGAACACAAGACTGGTTCGGCGAGCAACAGCGGTATTATACCTTTATCAAGAAGGTTTCTCGACATATTTTTCGTCACTACGGATTTACTCGTATATCCACCCCCGTGATGGAAATGCGTGATCTCATCGTGCGATCTGTGGGTGAGCATACTGATGTCGTGAGCAAAGAACTCTACGAATTCCAGGATAAAAAAGGTCGTGATCTCGTTCTCAAACCAGAATCAACCGCGGGTGTGATGCGTGCGTATTTAGAAAATTTTAGCCAAGATCCTCAGCCTGTGTATCTCTATTATGTTGAGCCACATTTTCGCTATGATAGACCCCAGAAGGGACGATACAGACAGTTTCACCAGATAGGTGCGGAGATCATCGGTGAGCGTGATCCTGTCCTCGATGCAGAGAATATTCACATGGCAGTGAAGATCCTCTCTGACTGTGGTTTGAAGTGAAAATTTACGACAAAAATCAACACACTCGGAACTGCAAAAGAACGCGAAGCCTATGTAGCTGAGCTCCAGGCTTTTTTTCGTGGAAAATCACACCTCCTCGATGAGATAGATCAGGCTCGTGTCGAGAATAATCCACTCCGAATATTGGATTCAAAAAATCCAGATGTCCGAGAGATTCTCCCCTTCGCTCCAAAGCTCCGTGACTTCATGAAAAAGGATTCAATCGCCTACTATGAATCAACAAAAGAATATCTCACTATCCTCGGTATTGATTTCGTAGAGGATGATACGCTCGTTCGTGGACTCGATTATTATTCGGATGTTGTGTTTGAATGTGTGGATAATTCTGGTCGCACTCAGGACTCATACTGTGGTGGTGGTCGATACGATGATCTCGCAACAAATCTCTGAAGCAAAAATCCCGTTCCTGCTGCAGGCTTCGCTATAGGAGTTGAGCGACTCATCGATTCTATGGTCGAGTCAGGACTCACCGTATTGAACAAGGATACGATTGATCTCTACTTCATCCAGGTTGGTGAAGAAGCGAAAAAACTCGCGCTCCCGCTCAGTATCCAGGCTCGTGATATGGGGCTCAATATTCTCGCATCATTTGGCTCACCGAGCATGAAAACTCAACTCAAAAAAGCGAACCATCTCAAGGCAAAATATGTCGCTATCATAGGAATTATGGAGGCTCGTCGTGGTGTCTGTCAGCTCAAAAATATGGAAAAAGGAATACAAAAAGAGATAAAACTCGACGAACTTCTCGACCATATGGTTGAGGTGATTGGTGAGAAAAATCTCGATTTCTATGACCCAACAAAAGAGCTGATACAAGGAAAAAAACCAGAAGACATGAAAGTTGCTTGATAATTGCCAGCCGCGTATAGAATAATAAGACATTATTTCTAAATCTAGAACTATGGAATACTTCTGGGGTGAAACAAGGAGAGAAAAAATTAGAACTCCCCGTGATATTACAGGTATTGAGCATGATGGTACAGTCGGTCTTCGTGCTGATGTGTACAATAGATTTGGGGAGGCATTGTGAGAAAAGTCTTCAACTAAATCTGAAGAAGAAGAGGAAGCACATAAAAATCCTTGGCTAGACTCGTAAACTCAAGAAAGATGCTAGTTACCTTACAGAAACCAACCAGAGACAACTCTTGTTGACTGTGTTCTTTTTTCTATACAATCCTC
>CAYQWU010000088.1:0-2901 GCA_964421335.1 uncultured Candidatus Peribacteria bacterium | reverse complement strand
TCTGGTGTCTGGAGAGGTCTCGAGAAATTTCAGATTTTTTCTACAAGTCCTGTTATGAGTGCCGTTCTTTCCTCAGGATGTTCTTGTATGTATTTATCAAGTATTTTTGTGACACTCTTTGTACTTCAATTGGTAGAGAGGACATCAGTTGATGTAGTTTGAGCAAGGATATCTCCTGCATTCTCTGCATTTTTGACGATTTCTTTCCGTTCTCACATGCCTACTTTTTTACCATATTCACCTACTTTTTGGTTGTAATGATTGAGGAGATTTGACCCGCCACTTATTTTTTCAGCTTCCTGCTTGTATTCGGCATAATTTGTATCTCCATTTGCGAGCATGAGAGCGTTTGCACAGGCTCTTCCTGCTACCTGGCTGAGGTAGCCACTCGGGCTACCACTTCCATTATCGACGAGTTGTTTCCCAGCTTCCTGCCAGTTTTTATCTTTGATAGCTGCCCAGAATTTCGTAAATTCATTGATATTACTGGGCATATTATAATGGAGATCTACGAGGACGCCTTTTACATTTTGTGGTAATGAATCGAAATCAATTCATTTATCTGTACATGATTTTTTTGTGAGAGCGATGCGTACATTGAGGAGTCGCAGGACACATTCACGCACATTTTCTTTTGGTATAAAGTCTCCATTCCACGCAGCGTAGTTTTCACCGAGAGCGTATTTCTTTTCCTCTACCGAAGAACCAGTATTGATTCCTCCTCAGATATCATATCCGCCAACATCTGGTTGTCGGCTACCTCCAGGTCATTCATAATAGAGGATCATATCTACTATTTCCTGTCCGAGAGGACTTTCAGAGATTTCGAGACCATTGATAGTGATTCAGAGTTTCTTGCCTTCTTCCGTGATGATTTTTTTTACTTCCTCTGTTTTTGCCTCTGCTTCCTCTACGGGGAGAGCTTTTATTTTTGGTTTTTCTTGTGTTGTTGGTGCAGTTTCGACTGGAGTTGCTACCGGTGTTTTACCTCACTCTGAAGTAGCGACTGTTGGTGCCACTTTCACACCAGCCTCTGCTCAGACTGATGCTATTCCTGTTGGAGTGACAGGTACCGGAGGTGGGAGTATTCTCTCATAGGGTTCTGTTGGTTGCTCCCCACTCTCGACAGGAACTGGTACGGGTTCTGTGGTTGCACTCTCCTGAATACCGACAGGATAGGCAGAATCACTATTTATGTAGGGTTTCGATGCAATGGAGTTAATCTTTTCTTCTCGCGTTGTCTCCTTTTCTTGTGGGGTGTAGCCGGTGTAGGGGGTATCTGTTTTTTTCTCTGTTTCAGCAGGTGTGGCAGGAGTATCTGCTTTCTTCTCTTCCTCTGTATGTTTCTTGAGAGCTTGATAGAGAGTATCGTCGACAACACCAGTGAGCTTCATTTCGTGTTCTTTTTGAAATTTGAGAATCTTCTGAAAGAGTTCATAGTTCATCTGCAGTCCACCATCTTTTTCGGTGAGTGTGACACCGAGCATCTTTGCTACTTCAGCGAGCCTTCTCTGATTTCCTTCTGAGAGATCTCCTACATCTTCGATGAGACTCAGGAATTCTTTATTCATCGTCTCCTTTGTATCAGACATGACATTGCCATGCTCTGTGACGATATCATCGTAGAGTTTTCGCTCGAGTGGATTCACGAGATCATCACCGATTTTGGTTCCTTTTGCGGCTTTGATGCGCGCCTCGATGGGGATATTGATGTCTTTCTTTTCTTGTTCAGCCATAGTAAACTGTTTAATAGAGTATCATAGTGCCATATTTCAGAGTGTTTTGCCAGTTCTTGAGCATCTATATAGTTGCATTCATGTATAAATAGTGTTCTGTATATTTTCAAAAAAAAAGAGAACAAGACGGGTAAAGGTTTCAGGGGAGTGGTTATATTTTTTTATGGTGCTTTTGTGTGAGATTTTTCTCTCAAAAATAGACAAAGAAATAATTTATATTATAAAAAAATAACGCTGCTTTGGGTTTGCAAAGACCTCTGATTTTCCTAGAATAAGTAGGTCGTTTTGTTGATGTTTATGCATATTTTATAAAAAAATCGCATAACTCACAACATCCCGCCCGAATAAAAATTGTACTCACTTAATTCCTAACTAACATTCAATGGCCGCTAGTGACCTCGTCGCCCTCGTCGATGTGTGAAGTTCTCGCATCAAAACTCTCGTTGGATCATTTATCGTCGATCCAGCAAATCCCAATAGACCAAAACTCAATATCCTCGGAGCTGGTGTCGTCAAATCAGACGGTGTCAGAAAATGAGTCATCCTCGATATGGAGGAATTCAAGAAAAATCTCGATGAGTCTCTCACCGAAGCTGAGAACATGGCTGGACAACAATTTCCTCATGTAGGAATCTGTCTCTCAGGAACTGGTATCCAGATTCACAGCAACAAGGGGATGATCGCTATTCCATCAAATGAAATCACTCAAGATGATGTGAATCGTGTCCTCGATATGGCTCAAAATGGTATCACACTTACCAATCAGACAGATCTCAAGATAATCCCAGAATCTTTCTCAGTCGACCTCGAGCACTATGTGAAATCACCCGTCGGTATGAGTGCAAAAAAACTCGAAGTAAATGCTCACATATTTACCGTCCCAACTGCAGCGCTCAATAATGTCCGAAAAGGATTCAAAGATGTCGGTATCGATGTCGTCGATGTGTTCCCATCTCTCCTCACGAGTCCAGAAGCAGTTCTCTCTCGTCGTCAAAAAGAACTCGGAGTCGTCTGTGTCGATATAGGTTCATCATGCACAGGTCTTGCCGTGTACGAAGAAGGAGTCCTCCGTCACGCGTGTATCATCCCAGTTGGTGGAGAATATGTGACATCAGACATCGCTCTCGGAGTCCGTGTCTCAGTAGATATCGCAGAGAAACTCAAG
>CAYQWU010000087.1:0-2984 GCA_964421335.1 uncultured Candidatus Peribacteria bacterium | reverse complement strand
AATAAAATCCGTGGCACATAGATAAAAATAATATCTGCCTGACTGATATCTGTTTTCATGAAATCTTCTTTCAGAAAGAGAGGAGTATGCTTGTATCTATGAAATTTATTTGCCAGGTTTGCTCAGAAACTCTTGAATCCATCTCTTTCTATGCCGATTGTTTTTAGATTTTTGCACATTTTTAGGAGACCAAAGATGAAGTTTCATTGACTACTTCCGAAATCGTAGAGAAGGCCCCTATCGAGTTTGTGTTTTATGAGATATTCACTAATAGTCTCGATAGCTGAATTAGTGGTCTCGTAGTACTCTTGATTGCTTCAATAGCTATACCATACCCACATAGATCGCACAGAGATTATCACCGCGTAAGATACGAACATTATTATCACTCATACTTTCATCCAAAATAAGAGATCAATCATATATTATCATCATATGTAAGCATCTCCGAATTCCAAACTTACTCTTTTCTCGTCAAGTCATTTTCCCTTTGACGACTCCCCAAGAAGTATATACTTATAGTACTTATCCTCTAACCATTCTCTTATGCAACCACAGATAATCATACGGATAGACGACTCTGCTGAGTCTCACCGTGAGCTCATCGAGCGACTCGTGACCGAGAGTATGGGTAAGGTCGATGCTTATCTCCGAAAATATGATGATAGGCCAGATGCTGTTGTCCGTATCGAGGTGACTGTTAAGAAAAATAGCGATGATTCATTTCATGGGAAACTTCATGCAAATCTCGATGGAGAGCTCATCCTCTTCGAACGAGAAAAATTCTTCAAACTCGATGATCTCATACATCATGCATTTCAGCATATGAAAGAACAGCTCGCGTCTAAATAATTTGAAAAAATTATTTAGCAATTAAAAATGCAAAATTAAGAATTAAAAATGGAGGAAGTTTTTTATGCAAACGATTAAAGGAAAGAGAGTTGAACTCCTCAATAACACACATCCGGAGAATCTCACAGAATTGCTTCTCTCGCTCAGAAATGTCGATAGGGACTTTCTCATTCATGAGGTTCTTCATGATCCATTACTTCTTCCAGATATACAGAAGGCGGTTCATCGTATAGAGTTTGCTCGACTCAATCGGGAGCGAGTGATGATATTCTGAGATTATGATGTGGATGGTATTTCTTCGACTGCGGCACTCTTTCTCTTTCTCCGAGATGAGCTCGGTATGGATGTGTCATATCGTCTCCCTCACCGTGTCCATGATGGGTATGGTATCAAGTCCTACCACATGGATGAGATAGCTACCACTGGAGCGAAGCTCGTCATCACTGTTGACTGTGGGACAAAAGATAAGGAACCAATAGAACACGCAGCAACACTCTGAATGGATGTCATCGTCACAGACCATCACTCGTGTCCAGAAGTCCTTCCTCAGTGCATTGCCGTCGTGAATCCTCGACGGGCTGATTCTCTCTATCCTTTCCCAGCACTCTCTGGATCAGGCGTCGTCTGGAAAGTGATTCATGCTCTCTCGGATTTCTTTTTTCCAGAAAAAACTGAATCTATTCTCCAGAAATATGTCGACATAGTGTCTCTCGGTACTGTCGCCGACTGCATGCCTATGCAGGATGAGAATCGTACTATTGTGCGTCGTGGCATACTTCAGTCTCAGCAATCACACCATCCATTTTTTCAGACCTTTGCTGGAGCTCTCAATCGCCCCATCCTCACAGAGGAAGATATAGGATTTTTCGTCGGACCTCTGCTCAATGCCGGAGGACGAATCACGACACCTCACCAGAGTCTCGCGACACTTCTCTCATCATCACTCGATTCATATGCTCGTATTCAGGAGCTCATCGCCGTCAATGAGATACGAAAAGGGAAGTCTCGTGATGCTTATGAAAAAGCCGTTGCGATGATTGATTCGACCGCTCCTATATTGACCTATATCGATCCAGATCTCGAACACGGCATACTCGGACTCGTTGCTGCGAAAATCACAGAACTCTACCATAAGCCGAGTGCTATTTTTACCCTCCATGATGGATATTTCGTAGGTTCTCTGCGCGCACCTCCCGGTATCGACCTTGTCAGTATACTAGAAGCATCTCGTGACACCCTCGCACGATTCTGAGGGCATGCCTGAGCAGCAGGTTGTAGTATCGCAGAAGCAGATATAGATGCAGCGTTGGTGAGTCTCAGAAATGCAGCGGATTTGCTGTATCGCGACCATGATAGCACCCCGATGATAACTATTGATACGATACTTTCCCCTTCGAATATTGATTTACAAACTCTCCGTGATATAGAAATACTCCGACCGTTTGGTATGTGATTTTCTGCACCACTTTTCCTCCTTCCCGATATTTCCGCTCCGATACTTCCTCTTGGTCAGTCAGGAGAGCATATCCGCTGGGATTATCCCGGGAAACTCGAGATTCTCTGATTCCGATTTGGTGAATATCAAGAGAGACTTGCTGGTAAAACTGTGAGCCTCATAGGTACTCTCAAGGCCCACACATGGCGAGATGTCGTGACACCCCAGTTCCATGTTATGGATGTTGTACTGAAGAACTAGACTGAAGGTTTCTTTTGCATTTTCTCTATCCAGTTGCCGACAGATACGAAGAGCTCGACGATGAGCAGGTAGAGTGGCACACCGATGAAGAATCAGATAATTCCCATGAAATGTTCTGCAATGAAAAGTATGAGAAATACTATTGGCGTGGGGAGTTTCAGAGATTGTCCCACAATCCGAGGATTCAGGAAATATCACTCAAATGCGTGAATGATGAAGAGCATGGTGATGATGCTGACAACAATACTCCATCCTGGATATTCGACTATTCCAGCGAAGAGGATAGGGATCCCTCCAATAAATACTCCCAGTATTGGGACAAAACTCGAGAGAAATGTGATACATCCGAGAGCGAGTATGTAGGGAAATACGATACTACCATCGAGGCTGAGCTGGCCATAGAAGAGACCGATGATGACGAGTCCCATGAGGGTCA
>CAYQWU010000086.1:0-3107 GCA_964421335.1 uncultured Candidatus Peribacteria bacterium | reverse complement strand
AACGAGAAATTTCCGAGAAGTATTCCTGCCGAAAAATGAGAAAATAAAATTGGGAGATTTGACCCCTGTGAAGATAATAGGATTGGATAGGTGGGTCTTACAAGGTGAAGCCTTGTAGTACAAGATACAAAGTTCAAAATACAAAATGATGGAATACTTGCCAACATCACGACATCGTCTGGTAATTCGTCTCTTGGGATTATTTCCTCAGATACTTCTCGTAGCTCTCTGTAATTCTCGAGCGATGGGGGAAGCGGATGAAAATTCTGACATCGATCTCTTTATCATCGCCAAAAAAGGCAATCTCTGGACTGTGCGGTTTATTGTGACCGCTCTTACGTCCATGCTTGGTGTCCGCAGGAGAAATACTCACGGCCTGCAGAAATGAACTTCTGAGTATATCAAAAGAACGAAGGATAGATTTTGCCTTTCATTTTTTATCACAGAAGAGGCCGTGAATTTCGAGAATATTCGTTTACAACCAAATGACCCCTATCTGGATAGATGGATTTACACTCTCATTCCACTCGTGAATAAGAATCATACATATGAGCATTTTATGGAGGCAAATTGAGTCGAACCGACTAATACCTTTACACATTCCTCTTGGCAACTATTTTGGCAAAAATTGGGCAATATTTTCTGATTCTTCACTCTTCTGGAGAATTTGATTAAAAAACTCTGGTTACCGAAGACTTTGAAAACATATGAAAAACTTGGTAAACCGTGGTGAGTGGTTATTTCTGACACTATGCTCAAATTTCACGATCAGGATGTGAGGAGAGAATATTCAGGCGCCCAATTGTAATATTGACAAAATGTTAAATATATTATCATATATTTATGAAATATCCATCTTTATCTCAATTAGAGCCAGAACAACTACAGGCTATTTGAACGGCAAAGGAAAAATGAAATGCTCTTTTTCGTGTTTGAGATTTTATCTATACTATTCTTCAATCTGAAGCGAGGGGATTTAATGTGACAGCTATGGATAGGGATGGTAATCATATATGATTTATAACTCAGAATGGCGGAATACATTATGCTTTAGAAGTAGATGAATCATTCCGATGACGATGAATCGGCACCATCCTTCTTCGAACGAAAGAAGCATTAAGTGGAATATTACACAATGATTGGTCAGGTAGATATTCTCGAATTCTTTTTCTCATTAAAAAAGGGTACATTCCTGTGAAAAAACTTGCGAAGTTGCATGAACCTAAACTTGATGTAGATATTTCTGAAGAAGAACTGGAGATTCTCATAACTCGTCTCAAAAGCCATGTTCACGAGAGGTTAGTAGGAGATACTGAACACGATATATCCCCCATAGTTTTTCGTTTGCAATATTCTCCAGGTAAGGCGAGAGCCTTTGTTGCAGAAAATATTCTGCAGTAGTTCCTATTTATTGCTGGCCGTACTGCCCTCCCCGCATAACAAATGCTTCGGATGTTTCTTCTCTTTCATCTGCTGAGAATACAGCGAGACAGTTCAAGACCATTTGTCTTTGTTCAGGAGATAGCTCCGTTAATTCAGAAGAACATACACCTCAGAGAATCGTATGAATCTTCTGAGAAAATTGTATTTCTCCTAACTCTCCAAAAACAATGGTGCGAGGAGTAGAAGTATTAAAATGACGATAGGGTATCTCCAAGATCATATGAGATATTTATTTTTCAATCTCGACCAGATACTTTATTGTTGAATATTTGGATCGTAGTATGCAGCCATTACTTTCTCCACTACTTCTGGTTCCATTCAATCTAATAGCGTGAGCACTTTTTCTAGCTCTTTTCCTGTGAGATCAGCTGTACCGGAAAAAGTGAGTTCGGCTTCCTCAATGACACTATCAATGCCATCTATTCCATATCTTTTCAGTCCAGAGAGGACTTCCTGTTCATCTCCGTAAAGGTCGAATCAGCTGTTTAAGTTTGACATAAATATGAGGAATTAGAGTATACATTATCATCATACTATGGTACTTATCTCTGTCAATTTTATTTCTCCTCTTCCTCTTCTCTTTCACGGACGATACTCATAGAGGTGACAGCATCGTCGTCACGGAGTTTGGTGAGGATGACGCCTTGAGCGACTCGACCAGTGAGTCTGACGGCCTTTATCGGGCTTCTTACTGTCTGTCCTGACTTGGTGACGAGGACGAAGTCAGCTGATTTTCTGTCTTCTTCTGTGAGCATGGTTGCGGAGATGATTTTACCAGTTTTCGCTGTGACAGCACCGACCTTCACTCCACTTCCTCCTCGACCCTGAGAGCGATAATCCTCGATATCGGTGAGCTTCCCGAGACCACGACTCGAAGCAGTGAAGACATATTTCATGCCTTCTGAGACGACAGATGCAGTGACGAGTGTATCCTTGCCTTTGAGACGGATACCACGGACACCCATCGCTGATCGTCCCATGGCACGAACATCTGTTTCTGGGAATTGGATAGCCTGACCTTCATTTGAGACGAGGAGCATCATATCTGAGCCACTGGTAGGCTGTACCCATCCGAGACTATTTCCATCCTCGACCTTGATGACGATGAGACCAGATGAGCGGATGTTGGTGATTTCAGTTCTCTCGAGTCGTTTTACAGTACCATCAGTCGTAGCGAAGAAGAGGAATGGTTTCGTTGCTTCATTGGCATTGAGAATCGTCGAAATAGATTCAGTTGGTTGGAGAGAGAGGAAATTCACGATAGGTGAACCCTTTGCTGTCCTTGAAAATTCTGGGATTTCGTAGGTAGGGAGCTGGAATACACGACCTGTCGAAGTGAAGAACCAGAGGTCATCATGATTATTACTTGAGAGGAGAATCTGGATCTCATCTTCTTCTTTTGTAGCTGTTGAGACACCCATACCACCGCGTTTCTGTGTGCGATAGGTCGATGCCTTGAGTCGCTTCACATAACCCTGTTTTGAGAGCGTGATGATGACTTCTTCGTTGGGGATGGTGTCTTTTGCACTGAATTGTCCGAGCGGTGAAGCGTGGACATCTGTCCGACGGTCGTCACCGTATTTATCATTGATTTCTGTGAGTTCATCAGAGATGATTGTGTCGACTCGTTCAGGCTTCGCGAGTATGTCTTTCAGATCTGCGAT
>CAYQWU010000085.1:0-3119 GCA_964421335.1 uncultured Candidatus Peribacteria bacterium | reverse complement strand
GAAAATACATACAAAAATTTATCCAGATGGACCAGGGAAAAGTAGAAGGACTCTGAACAGGTAAGATAATGAGTATTCTGCAAAAATGAATCGACGAATCAACCCTATCTCTCTTGGGAGTTATTTCATATGGTACGAGAGTTTTCGCAATACTTCTTTTTGGTCTTTTTCTCATCAAGTGACTCCCTATAAACCTCATAATCTACGGGATGCTCATTATTGTAGGGATATTTTGAAGCATCGTGTATTTTAATAAGCATACGACTTTTTATAGAAGACAGAGAAAAGAAAATAATGTGAAAAATACAGGCGTTTTGGCAAAAATAATCATGTCAAAATTTGAAATTCTACAGAATAATTCTATTGAGAGGGAATTAAAAAAGATGGATAAAATCTCTGACTATTCATGGGAATTAGCACGAAAGCAAAATCTCTGGGCATCTCTCCTCTTTCAGGGACCAAAATTTCTCCTTTCCACAATAATCGTTGGAGCATACTATTACCTAGGAATGAGAGTATTCGGAAATACCTACAGTCTGAGTGATATGGTAGGAATTTTGACTATATTGGCACTCTTCGAGGTGACCCTCAGAGATACAATAGAATACTACGAAAACTTTACAAAAGCATTCGTCCACATAGAGAAACTCTGGGACTTCGTAGATAATACGCCTGGTATACTATGATACACTTCAGGGGAATATTTTAAATTCAAAAAATGATCTTTTGAGTTTAAAAATATCAATTTCTCGTATCAAGATACATCTTCAGTTCTAGAAGATTTCTCCATCATCTTACAGGGAAAAAAGAAGACAGCACTCGTCGGTCATTCGTGATGAGGCAAAACAACGCTCATGAAACTCATGGCAGGCTATATGAGACCAACAGGATGAGAACTCTTGATAGATGGACAAGATATAACAGACATCCGGCTTGATAGCTACTATCCCCACATCGGATATCTCACTCAGGAACCATCAGTATTTGATGGAACAATAGAAGAAAATCTGCTCTACGGAACAAAGAAGAAACCAACTAAAAAAGAAATAGAACAGGCTATAGAATTGGCTGAATGTCATTTCATTTACGAGCTCGAAGATGGGATAAAAACGGAAATAGGAGAACGGTGAATCAGGCTCTCAGGAGGACAGAAACAGCGCCTCGCTATCGCAAAAATATTTCTGAAAGATCCAGAAATTATCCTCCTCGATGAACCCACAGCCGCACTTGATAGTTATAGTGAGGAAAAGGTGGCAAAAGCATTTGAACACCTCTTCGAAGGTCGCACCGTTATCGTCATAGCACACCGACTACAAACAGTGAAATCGGCAGACGATATCATCGTCCTCGAAAAATGAAAAATCGTTGAAAGAGGCACACACAAAGAACTCCTCAAGCTCTGAAAAAAATATGCTGGGATGGTGGATCTGCAAAGTGGAATAGTAAAAGAAGAAAATGAAGAATCGTTAACTCAGGACTAAGACATTATGAAATTTTCTTCCTCTCCAGATAATCTCCACATACTCTCAGATTTTGACAGAACACTCACCTATGGATCACAGGAATGAATAAAAACACCAACCCTCATCTCACTCCTGCGGGATGGAAAACATCTCACGGATGACTATAGGAAGAGGGCTCAGTCACTTTTTGACAGATACCATCCTCTCGAGATAAGTCATGAGCTAACAGTAGAAGAGAAGAAGCCCACCATGCTCGAATGGTGGAGAAAACATTTCGAGCTCATGATAGAGTGCTGACTACACAAGAGTGATATCTCTGATATGATAGAAAAGAGTCACTTGAAACTCAGGAATTGAGTAAAAGAATGTCTAGAATTTCTGAATGTAAGAGGTATCCCTTTTATCATAATATCGGCAGGAGCTATCGGTGATGCCATTCCTCTATTCTTAGAAAAAAGTTGATGCAATTCCCCAAATATTCACTATATCTGCAATCAATTTGATTGGGATGAATGAGGAAGAACAATAGCCGTAAGAGAGCCCTTGATTCATGTGTTCAATAAAGATGAAACAATTCTCGGAGAAATACCAGAAATCGCCTCAATAATTCATAAGAGAAAAAATGTTGTATTGCTCGGTGATAGTTTGTGAGATATTGGAATGATTGAAGGATTTGACTACGATTCGCTCCTCAAAATAGGATTCCTCAATCCTGGATCAGAAGGTATGCGAACCGCTTATTTCGAAGCGTTTGACACTGTTATAGAAAACGACGGTGATTTTTCTCTTGTGAACCAGGCCATTCGCGCTATTATCTCAGAATAGTTCCTCTTTTTTATCTATGAGTATTGTCGCTAATCATCTCCTCCTCAAATCCTTCCCTGACTACGAACTCCTCGATTCTGGTGATGGTATGAAGTTCGAACGCTACTGAACTTTCAAAATCGCAAGACCAGAATCTCAAGCACTCTGGAGTCGACAAGAACAAGACTGGAACTGGGATGCATTTTTTGATAAAAGTGGCGGTGGACAAGGGAGCTGGATGAAAACCCCTGCTGAAGTCCGTGATTGGGTAATGTCCTATGGCGACCTGTCTTGGCAGTGCCGATGGTCTCCCTATCGACATGTAGGAGTATTCCCTGAGCAGGCTATGCACTGGGATTGGACGAGAGAAATTATCCGAAAATCTGGCAGAAAAGAAGTAAAAGTCTTGAATCTCTTTGCGTATACAGGAATAGCCTCTATCGCCTGTGCAAAGGAAGGGGCGAAAGTGACACATGTGGATGGATCAAAGCCAACTATCGGATGGGCTCAGAAAAATATGGAACTCTCAGAACTTCCTGATGATTCTATCAGATGGATTCTCGAAGATGTCGTGAAATTCGTCGAGCGAGAAGCCAGAAGAGGAAATACTTATGATGGATTTATCATGGATCCTCCCGTATTTGGTCATGGAGCCAATGGTGAAAAATGGGAATTCGATACCTCTTTCCCTCTCTTACTCGAAAGCATCAAAAGAATAATTTCCCCCGATCCACTCTTTTTTCTCGTCAATACCTACGCTTCGAGCATCTTCTCGACGACACTCGCAAATATCCTCGCAGACATACTCCCCTCAGGTACGATAGAACACGGTGAACTCTGAATACAAGAAAC
>CAYQWU010000084.1:0-3200 GCA_964421335.1 uncultured Candidatus Peribacteria bacterium | reverse complement strand
ATATCTCGGATAAATGGTGTGTTGTGATTAGAGAGCATGACTTTGCATCCTTTTTTATCGAGTGCTCGAAATGTCTCAGCGAGTTTGACCTGCATATCACGACCAAATGCATCCTTGTTGTAGCTCGTGAAATTGGCAGTCTCTGTGAGAGTATCGTATGGCGGATCGAGATAGATGAAGTCGCCTTTCTTTGCTTTCTCTGTGACATGCTCGAAGCTCTCAAGTCGTATGTCCGCTTCTGTCTTTCGGAGAAGTTCGGAGGTATTATGGATATTGGTAGCCTGGATAAAGTCAGGATTTTTGTAGGCACCCATTGGAACATTGAATTCTCCACGACTATTTACGCGGTGAAGACCGTTAAAGCATGTGCGATTGAGGTAGATAAATCGTCCAGCCCTTTCGATGTTCGAATGTTTTTTTAATCAATTCTTAACTCTATCCCATGCACGAATTTCTTCATAACATTCTTTGGTATAGGAGAGTGTTTTTAAGAAAGATATTAATTCTTCAGGATTATTTTTAACTACTTGATACATGTTAATGAGTTCTTCATTAACATCTGAGAGATATGATTTCTTTTTTTGGAGACTAAAAAAGACTGCTCCTCCTCCGAGAAATGGCTCAAAATAATTTTTATAGTCATTTGGCTTGGGAAAAAGTTCGTGAAATTGTTTTATGAGCTGTCTTTTCCCACCTACCCATTTTACAAGGGGCTTTGCGTTAATTATTTCTCTATTTTTCTCAAACAGAGCAACTATTTTTTTCTCCTCTTTCACTCAGAAAATATCGCACCAAGACTGTACAACCCAAAGATTGAGTCAAAAACGATCAGCAATACTTTGGAGGAAAATAGTGGACATGTTTTTATTTTAAAAGTTTCTTAGAAAATTCAAACCCTCGATCCTTTACAAATTAACTCCCCTCTCCATCTTCCTTCTTCTCCATCTTCGCACTAATCTTCTTCGCAGAGGTCAGCATGTCAGGAGAGACGGCAGGCTGTGGTGAGGTGAGGCGGTCTATCTCTTCTTGCTGGACCTGGGCATCTATCATGAGCGATTTTATCTCTGTCGGTGAGAATTGTTGGAGACGCATGGTGGATTTTTTCATCACGATTTCATCTTTGATTTCCTTTTTGAGGTTGCGAGATTTCGCGAGGACTGAGACGCCGCTCTGTGATGCGATGAGGTCGAGGGCATTTCGCATATTGATATGGTGGTCGAATTCGGCGATGAGATTGACGATATTGTCTCGGTCTTGTGGATCGAGCTGTTCGGCGAGTTCGTAGGCGCTTATTTTCTTGAGTGCTGAAAATATAGCAGGAACTGCCTCTATCGGGATGATGAAGAATTCGTAGCTCTGTTCGAAGAATCGAGTCTTTGTGAGCGATGCGAAGGCTTCTGTCGGGACGATGAAGAAGACCATTGGATAGATCTTTGGATCGTTGTTTATCTTCTCGACGGTTGATTTCACATTGTTGGTCACATAGTTCTGGAGATTGTCAGAGCGAGAGACCTTTGCATCGAATATGACATATTTCCCGAGGAATTCTATCATAAAATCGGGCTTGAATTTCCCACCGAATCCTTCGGGGAGATTTTTGTTATCATACATCGGGAAGCCATATTGTGCGAGCTTGCAGAGGTCTGTGAGCTGAGTCTTCACGACATCCTCGTGTTCTGCCCACATACGATCACGATTTTCTCGGATTTGTAGTTCCTTTTCTTCATCTTCTTTTCGTATTCTCTTTCGCTCGTCTTCGAGAGCATTTCTGGCTTCTTCGAGTTGAGAGATTTTTCGCGTGAAGTCTTCTGTTTTTCTCTTCTCATCTGCCTGGAAGTGGCTGAGCTCTGACGCGATGCGGTCTTTTTCTTTTGCGAGCGATTCGTGTTTTTCCTTGAGGGTGGTTATCTCGACGAAAAGCTGTTTGCCTTTTCCGGAGAGCTGGTCTCTCTCTGATTTTTCTGTTTGGAGGTCTTGAGTGAGCTGACCGATTTCTTTATGCTTCTGAGCGAGTTCGGCCTTGAGCTGAGCATTTTCCTGGATGAGTCGCTCTGCATTGCCTCATGAAGTGTCTTCACTCGGGGATTTTCATCGTGTATACATGGCAAATCCGATAGAGACAAAGGCAATCAGGGCGAATATGAGCGGGAGAAGGAGATCCATAGTGGTATAATAGGTTGAGGGTATTATAGAGAAATATGACAGTTTTCTAGGGAGAGTTGAGATTTCCAAAAAAAGGATACAATCCTCGTGTTATATTCTAACTCAGTACTATGGACTACTCAAAAGCTAAAGAAATGATGCGTCTCCAGCAGGAGATGGGCAAGATAAAGAAAGACCTCGCAAATACACATATCGAGGCAGAAGTCGATGGTCTCGTCATCACAATAGATGGTGAGATGAAGGTCGTATCAGTCGTATTTGAAGACAAGGCTATCATCGGCGATGAGAAGAAGCTCGAAAATGCTATCATGGAAGCAACAAATAAAGGTATGAAAAAGGCTCAAGAATTCGCGAGTACGAAGATGCAGGCTGTCGCAAAAGACATGGGCATCGACCTCGGCGGGATGATGGGCGGGATGTAATGGATGACAAGTTAGACTACAAGTTTAGTTCGTTTAATTAGTTTAATTTGTTGTATGGCTACTATACAAAGATTTGAAGACCTCGAATGCTGGAAAGAAGCTAGAAAATGAGCAAATCAAATATATAATCTACTAGAATCATCTCGGGACTTCTGATTCAGAGACCAGATTCAGAGAGCAGCTATATCTGTCATGAATAATATTGCAGAGGGTTTCGGTAGAACAACAGTGCCCGACAAGATTCATTTCTTCATCTTTTTGAGGTTCGTTCCATGATTTATCTGGGCACAGACAGGAAGTATTTCACGGAGCAAGACTGTGAAGAATTACTCAAACAGAATCAAATAATTATGGATCTCACTTTTGGGTTCCTCAAATATCTTCACTCGTTGAAAAAATAACAAACTAAACTAACAAAACAAATGAAACAAACTAAACCTGTATTATTAATCATGGCGGCTTGACTCGGCAGCAGGTATGGTTGACTCAAACAAATCGATCCTGTCGGACCACATGGTGAGATACTCCTCGAATTCGCACTCCGTGACGCTCTCAGTTTTGGTATGGAGGAAGTCGTCGTGATAGTGAGTGAGACTATTCGTGCTGATTTTGAAT
>CAYQWU010000083.1:0-3313 GCA_964421335.1 uncultured Candidatus Peribacteria bacterium | reverse complement strand
CTCGAAAGACATGCAAAAAATAATCCAAACTTTCGCGCTGATCAGCCATTCCTCGCACATGATGTGTGAACAAAACAAGCATTTGTATTTTTCCCACCAGGTGAGGCAGTTGTTTGCTGAGCGACTCATGGATATGGAGGTGTATGAAATGTAAGCAAAGGTGGTGGAACATCCCTTGGATCAAAAACTCTCTCAGAATGATGGAGTGATTCGACAATGCAATCGAGAACGATAGTACATGGACTCGAAGAGTGTAATAAAAATGATGAACAGAGACTGATACGCGTTCATGAATCACGATGACCTGGAACAAAAACAGCAGGATGTACAGGATTAGACCCAGAGATAGCAGAGCGATTACAGCAAGCAGTCATCACGGCTGGAGGCGGTGCACAGGAGACATTTAATTCAAATAGTGTATCAAGTGGTGACGCAGCTGGATCTGCTGGAAAAATGTGAGAAAATCCAGGACAGGTAAATGCCGCTACAGAAAAAGCAAAAGAAACTAAAGAAAAGATAACTAAAAATATATCTTATGCAGAAGCAAAAACGCTCATAGAATCAGGAGCTCAGCCGACAGATCCGCCAACTATCTATAAGATAGATATGTCTACATACCAGATAAGTGATAGATATCGTGGCAATACAGATCCCAGTGCGTGAGAAGATGCAGCAAATAGAAATCTCACAGACAAAGGAAAAGAGTATATCGCAGTCCATGGTACAGCAAGTTCTGATATATCAGGTTTTCATATGATGCTTGAGAGCGGACTGTTCCCATATTTTGTGTCGACAAAATGACTCGTATTTCAAGGTGCTGATGATATGACAACTGGTTCATGTGTATCAACGGAGACAGCAAACCCCAATATGGGAAAATATGGTCTCGATAATTTCAACAATCGATGAATCGCAATCGAAGTTTCTCTCGAAGCAGCTGGTGGATGATGAATTGTGAAGCCAAATGCGGCGCAGAAAAAAGCAACGCAACAACTCATTAATACACTGCGTTGAGTCCACGATATCGGAGCTGGAAATGTCATCACATCAGCTGATCCTGTACGAGATCTCAATTCATGAAATTTACTCCCATGAGCACACGGAGATGATTTTGATGACGCAGATCGTGCTGAGATGGGAATAGCACTCGCTGGAGATGTCCGAAATCGTCTGAAAACAGGTTCATTTTTTAGTGATGAGATGGCTACGAATGAAAGTATACGACGAACACAAGAAAATCAGAATAACACAGCAACAAATGTATCTACTCCTCAATGAATAGATGAAAATTACAATATCAACCTTCAATCAGGGCAATCCCCTGATATAACAGTAGAACAACTCAATAGAAATCTAGGAGGGACTCTTTCAGGTAAGGGTAATCACTTTATGGAAGCATGAAAAATGTATGGCATACAACCACGGTTGCTCGCGGCTATAGCAATGCATGAAACTGGAAATGGCACGAGTTCGGCCTCTAATACCGGTAATCTCATGGGTATATCGGATAATTCAGGACCCCTCAATTATAGAAATAAAAATGAACTAGATAATTATTTTAATTCTCGTTGACTCAAACAGCACCCCGAACAATGAGATGCTGCGAGCATATATGACCAGGCATATAAATTACGAAATTATGAACCATATAGAGGGGTGACGAATTTGGCACAACTGCAATCAGTTTATGCTCCAACACCGACTAGTTGACCAGTAAGTAATGATAGTAGAAATCTGAATCGACACTGGTTAGGCTTAGTTCAGAAAAATATGAGTGAGATATCGTAGTGATAATTTTCTAAAAACAGTTTATTGCAATACTGTCAAATAGGCTACAATAATCCCCATGAAACCCCACATTATCACCAATTTTACAGACAGTTTCACGAGTTATTTTGATGCGAGTATTATGCGTATTGCTCGAGAAAAATGACTCTTTGAACCAGTTTTCTACAATCTCGGGGATTTCTCGACGCAGGCACAGCATAGAGTTGATGATCGGCCTTTTGGTGGGTGAGCAGGAGCACTTATCCAGATAGAACCGATTTATA
The DNA here is from genome assembly GCA_964421335.1 of uncultured Candidatus Peribacteria bacterium. Classification (GTDB taxonomy): domain Bacteria; phylum Patescibacteriota; class Gracilibacteria; order BD1-5; family JAGOOR01; genus JAGOOR01. The sequence continues at coordinate 1,262 of CAYQWU010000083.1, read as the reverse complement.
ATGCAATAAATAGTATACAAGAAAAAACAGGGGGAATACGAAAAATCTATCTCTGACCTCGTGGCGAGCGTCTCCGCCAGCCAAAAATCGAACAACTATCGCAGGAACTTCAAAACACTGAATGTATCATCCTCTGTGGGCATTATGAGGGTGTGGATCATCGAGTATTTGAGATGTTTGAATTTGAACAGTATTCTATTGGTGATTTCGTCGTGAGTAGCGGGGAATTAGCGACTATGGTCTTTCTCGATGCGATTGTGCGACTCATTCCTGGTGTTGTTGGAAATGATGAATCCCTACACGAGGAATCATTTTCAGAGGCACTAGACGGTAAGCCAGAATATCCCCAATACACTCGTCCAGCTGATTTTATGGGATACAAAGTTCCGGAAATTCTCCTCTCAGGGGATCACAAGAAAATTGCAGAGTGGAGGAAAAATATTTAAGCAGCTTGTATATCTGGTTGGTCAGAAATATCTAGAACTTCCGTTATGTAAGTATGTCCGGCAATATTCATAGCTTCTTGTACGAGCTCCCAGGGAGTTGTTTCTTGTCGAATTATTCCTGCATATTTTTTTGAATCAAAACTGGCCAATATATCAGAAACTCTTTGTGGCACTTTGATGATTGAAAAATTATCAATTGATTGTGCACCCAATTTTTGCCCCTCTTTAGTTCTGAGTAAGTCAACAGAAGCTTGATTTGGGCAGATAAATTTATCACTGTAGGCTATTTCTACTGAATTTTCCATAAAAATTGGTAATGAAGTTAATTATGCTGCTTTATCTAATACCTGCACAACAGCATCTGCATGTGCGTGGCATGTTTCATTTAAGCTATCTCGATCCAAGAGTCTCAGTTCATTCTCTGTTATTAGTTCCAAGTGGTTAGTATCACCTATGAGAATATCTGCAATCATTTCTTCTTCTGGCGTAGGTGGGGCGAGGCGTGGCATAAAAAAATGGGTAAAAAAAATCCCCTGAACGGGGGATTAGAAAACAGGGAATAGAAAAGATATGATGATTCGCGGGCGGGTAATGTGGTGATTTATTCACTTCATTAAAATCTCATTGTAGTAAAAAAATCAGAGTGTAAAGAGTATTTTTTTGAAAAAGAGAGGAGTGGTGATTGCCTTCATATATATTTATCTATAATCGATTCTATGAATCTCTCCCTCAACATCATGTCTTGGCTCAATCCAGATATATTATTCCGAAGCGTGATAGTGTATTTTTTTATTGTCTGGTTTTGCCTTGTCATCT
>CAYQWU010000082.1:0-3333 GCA_964421335.1 uncultured Candidatus Peribacteria bacterium | reverse complement strand
CTGGGAAATCGAGAGAGAGGAGTTTGATAGGATGAGCCTTGTCACAGAGAGTGTGGCCAGTTTTTGTCTCCTTGAGACCGATAACCGCAGCGATATTACCTGTTGTGATTTCTGTCACTTCTTTACGATTATTCGCGTGCATCTCGACGATACGACCGATTCGTTCTGTTTCACCATTGTTAGCATTGTAGACAGCAGTTCCTGATTTGAGGACACCAGAGTAGACTCGTACGAATGTGAGACGACCAACGAATGGATCCGTCATGATCTTGAACGCGAGAGCTGAAAGAGGCTCAGTATCGAGCTGTTTGAATTCAACCACTTTTTCATCGTCATCTATCTCAGATCCTGTGATTTTTCCTTCATTGATATCGAGCGGTGATGGGAGGTAATCGACCACTGCGTCGAGAACTCTCTGTACACCGACATTGGCAAGTGCAGAACCACAGAAAAGTGGGAATACATTTCCAGAGATGACACCCTTTCGGATACCTGATTTGATTTCTTCGATTGTGAGTTCTTCTCCACCGAGATATTTATTCATGAGTGCATCATCTTGTTCTGCAGCCTTTTCGATGAGCTCGAGACGAGCAGCCTCTGCTCGTTCACGCATATCTTCTGGGAAAGGAAGTTCATATTGTTCGACACCCATATTCCCCTTAAATCCATACGCTTTCATCTCGACAAGATCAATTATACCACAGAAATCACCTTCACGACCAACAGGGAGCTGTGCTCGGACGACTTTGTTTCCAGCGAGGCGCTTCTGAATAGACGCGTAGGTCATCTCAAAGTCACCACCAGTCTTGTCCATTTTATTTGCAAATGCGATGCGTGGAACTCCGTATTTGTCAGCTTGCTTCCAAACAGTTTCTGACTGAGGTTCTACACCCTGTGATCCATCGAATACAACGACACCACCATCAAGAACACGCATAGATCGTTCTACCTCGATAGTGAAATCCACATGACCTGGAGTATCGATGATATTGATATCGAGGCCTTTCCATGCTGTACGAGTCGCAGCAGCAGTGATAGTGATACCTCTCTCTTGTTCTTGTTCCATCCAGTCCATCGTCGCAGCACCATCATGGACCTCACCAATCTTGTGAGTCTTACCAGAGTAGAAAAGGATGCGTTCTGTAGTGGTAGTTTTACCAGCATCAATATGCGCGATGATACCGATATTACGGATCTTGCGGAGTTTGTCTTCAACAGCAGACATAAATGAAAAAAGGAGAAAATAAAGGTAATCCGCAAAAAGCGGATAAAACATGAGCATTGTATAGAAAAAGGTACAGTGTCAAGGAGATACTCGAGAAGCCTAGACTGTGTACGATTCCCAGAAATTTTTCCGAAATTTCTCGTATTCCCCTCTCTGGATTGCCTCTCTCGCACGGTCACAGAGACGCATGAGAAATTCGACATTATGCATCGAGAGAAGTATCTGTCCGAGCATCTCCTCAGCATGACACAGATGACGGAGATATCCGAGGGTGTAGTTTTCACTCACGGAAGTTTCAAGTCCTGGTGCGACGGGGATTTTTTCCATCGAGCCATCGAGTGAGCTCCTATCGACTCTGAGGTAACCATTGGAAGTGAAAGCCTCACCATGACGACCGAGTCGAGTCGGAAGGACACAGTCAAACATATCAACTCATCGAGCTATCGCTTCAATGAGATCTTCAGGAGTTCACACGCCCATAAGATAATGTGGCTTCTCTGGAGGAAGCTCAGGAGCGAGGAGATCGAGAGTAGCAAGCATTGATTCCTTTCCTTCACCGACAGAGAGCCCACCAATAGCGATTCCGAGCGTTGGGAGGTCTCGCAAGAAACGAACTGACTCGAGACGAAGATCGTCGTATGTCACACCCTGAATAATGGGGAAAAGTGTCTGCGGATGGAGTCACTTTTCTGCACGAATCGTTTCATTTTTTTGCCACTGGGAGACGCACCGTTCTGCCCACATATGAGTACGAGTAAGTGCTTCTCTGGCTCGAGTTTTGGAAGATCATCCCGCTGCCACATCATCGAAAGCCATGATAATATCAGCGCCCAATTGGGATTGAATATCCATCGCTTTTTCTGGAGTCATATAGTGTTTGTCGCCATTGAGATGTGACTGAAATTCGACACCTTCGCCATCAGTCTTCACGAGTGATGGTCCGCCATTTCGTGGATTACCGAGAGAAAATACCTGAAATCCCCCACTATCCGTGAGAATAGGGAGGTCTACATTCATGAACTGGTGAAGTCCGCCCATTTTCTCCACCACATCAGCTCCAGGACGGAGCATGAGATGATAGGTATTGCTGAGCATGATCTGCGTCTTCATCTGAGAGATTCCCTCTCGTGTGATTCATTTGATAGTCGCAGCAGTGCCAACGGGCATAAATACAGGCGTCTGAATACTCCCGTGAGGAGTTTCGAGGACTCCCGCACGAGCGAATCAGTCAGTAGCTGAAATTTGAAAGGAAAACATAGCCACACTATAGAGACTTTGATAAAATTACCAACCACACAGGATTAATGCTGCTCAAGAGGATAATGGGTGCCATGATAACAATTTCCATTTTCTACGAGCCACGAAGTCCTATTAGGAAATTTTTTCTCATAGTAAGTCAAGAGCTTGGAGATAAATTCTCTCTCCTCAGGAGACATAGCCTCGGCCATGCCAGTTCGAGGATTAAATACCTGTGGAATAGAAAAATCTATCGTGCGACCAAATTCATGAGAAGATCTATTTTTTGTAGCATTTGAGTTGTTCTTCCGAAGTGATGCTTGATAAGCAGTTGACCTGACGAGGCCGCCAACCTTGAGCATTTTGTGAGTTTTGTGATAAAAAACACGCGCGACATGCTCATTAAAACGATTGTAGGCATCCGGATGGATGAGATGATACCACTCCTTATTGTCAGAATCTTCAGTTCCAATCATCCCTACAGCGAAATACCGTCATTCATCTATAGTCGGAAGAGAGATGAGTTTGCCCGATTTATAGGCTGTTTTTATCTCCGATAATGTTTCAAATGGCCTCAATCAGGCATTTTGGAGATTCCTGACCTCATCAGAAACTCGACCACCACCCTGAACGGCTATCATATGTCCTTTTCTGTCTTCCATGGTGATTTTTGCGACTTCCTTGAGGAAAGCCCCATCACCTGATAGGCTCGCAGGAGGAAGAGAATCAAATCTGTTGTTAGGAATATACGGAATCTCTGGCTTTGAAGCTTCTGGCTCTATTTTTGCAACAGGATCAACTATATCGAGAGGACGAAATTCTCTCTTTTGTGGTGTAGAGAGAGGGGCATCATCTCCACAACCAGCCAAGAG
>CAYQWU010000081.1:0-3334 GCA_964421335.1 uncultured Candidatus Peribacteria bacterium | reverse complement strand
TTTCATCCAGTGTCCCGACGCACTTAAGCACGAGGAGTCCATCTTCATGAGCTATACTGTTCTGGTTTATTTCCATAACAAAATAATACTACATTTCTTCTGTTTTTACCAACTTCTCGTATTGTCAGAAGTGCAAGAAGGGTATTGACTTATATTTTATTTATTTTATTCGTATCACTTTAATGCCTTCTTCAGGAGCATCTCATTGTTGGCGCAGGAGGGGATGACCACCAGTTGGGGCATTCTGACCCACTTGTTTGAGATCATCGAGATTGATTTCTACTTGCTGTACCTGTGTATTTGCTTTTGCTGAGAGGACACCACGGACGACACGATAATTCACCTCATCCATCATCTGCATAAATAATTCGTAGGCTCGCTCCTGGTAGACGAGGAGAGGTTGTTTCTGGTTGTATCATTCAAATGCTACATCTTCGCGGAGATTTGCCATTTTCTCTATGTGTTCCATCCAGAGCTGATCGATAGCAGCGAGATATATCTCTCTCTGGAATTGGTCAAAATTCCTCTCACCGAAGAGTTTTTGTACTTCTTCCAGTTTCTTCTTCCAGAGTGAGAGTATTTCCTCTCGAGCTTCATCAAAATCAATTGCGTCTATTACGAGAGCTTCCTTGAGTATCTCACCCACACTTGCTGCGAGTTTTTCTGTATCGATTTTCTGTTCTTCATCCTGATGACGCATGATTATCCTCTCTGCCTCATCTTGAAATATTTTTTCCACCTGGAGGTCTATATCAGAACCAGTGTCATCATTTTTTGCGAAGTCTTCCAGCATTTTCTGTCGACGACCATAGACGATGAGACGGTGCTGGTTCATGACATCATCATATTCGAGGACATGTTTTCGCATGTCAAAATGTCGTCCCTCGACTTGTTTCTGAATAGCGGTAATCCTCTTCGTGAGAGTCTTGCTCTGTATGAGTGGTTCATCCTCTGGGAGGCTCGCAAAAAATGGAGAATTGAACATCGAAAAGAGCTTATCTCCACCAAATATGCGCATGATATCATCACTCGGAGATACGAGAAATTGACTCATGCCTGGATCCCCCTGACGACCTGCACGACCACGGAGCTGATTATCGATACGACGAGTTTCGTGTTTTTCTGTACCGAGTATCGCGAGACCACCGAGCTCTGTGACTCATTCACCGAGCTTGATATCTGTACCACGACCTGCCATATTTGTGGCTATCGTTATCGCACTTTTCTGACCAGCTTTTCCGACTATTTCTGCTTCTCGTGCATCCTGTTTTGCATTGAGGACTTCGTGTTTGATACCTTTCTTCGTGAGCATATCTGAGAGGAGCTCGGACTTCGCGACAGAGACTGTACCGACGAGAATGGGTTGACCAGTTGTGTGGATTTTTTCGATAGTTTTTACGATGTATTCAAATTTCCCTTTTTCATTTTTGAACAACAAGTCTGCTCTATCATCACGGATGAGTGGTTTATTGGTTGGTACCTGGACGACACCGAGACCGTAGATTTTCTGGAATTCTTCTTCTTCTGTTTTTGCTGTACCTGTCATACCTGAGAGTTTCTCGTAGAGACGGAAAAAGTTCTGGTAGGTGATATTTGCGAGAGTCTTGCTTTCCTTTTGAATGGTCACATTTTCCTTTGCCTCGAGAGCTTGGTGGAGACCATTGCTAAATCTCCTTCATTCCATGACACGGCCGGTATGTTCATCGATGATCATGATATCATCACCACGAACGAGGTAATCTATATCCCGTATGTAGCTGGCTTTTGCGCGGAGAGCATTTTCTATGTGATGGAGATCATTATAGTGGTCTGAGACGAATATATTTTCTATACCGAGAGATTTCTCTATTCTCTCAATTCCTTCTTCTGTGAGGGCAACAGTTTTTGTTTTCTCATCGACGGTATAGTGTTCTGGATGAGAGAGCTTGTTTGCCATCTGCGCGAATTTCAGATATTTCGAGGTGGGTTCATCGTCAGGAGAAGAGATGATGAGTGGTGTACGAGCTTCATCGACGAGAATCGAGTCGACTTCATCCACTATAGCAAAGGCACGGCGAGACATGACCTGGTCGGCTACAGAAGGCGCCATGTTATCACGCAGATAATCAAATCCGAGTTCAGTATTCGTCACATAGACGATGTCACAGTTGTAATTTTTTCTCTTCTCATCACGAGACTGATTGTTGAGTACGACACCTGTCGTGAGCCCGAGGGCACCATAGATGATACTCATCTCACCCGCATCACGACGAGAGAGATATTCATTGACTGTGACGACATGGACAGGATCGCCAGAGAGGGCATTGAGGTAGGCTGCGAGAGTAGCGACGAGTGTTTTACCTTCACCAGTACGCATTTCTGGGATATTGCCACCATTGAGCGTCAGAGCACCCACGAGTTGGACATCAAATGGTATCATATTCCATACTTTCGTAGAACCATCGGAGAGGGTAAATTCTTGATCGTATATCAGTTCACTTGCTCTTCTGTGGAGTGCTAGTGCTTCGAAACGGATATTTTGAACCATTGCCTCTCGCGATTGGATATAGTTTTTTCTATTTTTTTCGTGATTTTCTGCTTTTTCTGAGAGTCCCAGAGTTGCATCGTTGTCTATGCGGTCTTTTTCTGTGATGAAGGCGAGACGAATAGGCTCAAATCGTGATTTGAATTCTGCTGTTTTTCATTTGACTGCATCGAGGCTATCGATTGTTTTCTGGTATTCCTCCTCGATTTTTTTTATTTTTGCGAGATCTTTCTGGTATCCATGGAGGGTGACTATTGTTGGGTCGCCGAAGAGACGGGTAAGTATGCTCATTATCTTTCTGCAAATTAAATATTAAAAAAGAAAAATTAAAAATGACGGATTTTTCTTCTGATTTCGTCTGATTATAGCAATTTTTACCTGAAATCCAGTGTATTTAGGCTATGTAGAGAAGCTCTTTCAAAGTATTAACGGGTACTGGATAGTGGGGAAGTGTCTGTTCCTCCATTTTTTCACAAGTTTCTTTCTGATACCTGCACTCGAGCTCTATTGATGCCCGTGCTTGTGCTCAGTAGGTGGATTCTCCTGAGAGCATGAGATGATCGGGTCCTGTCGTCATTGATGTTTCCATATCATAGATTTCTTCTGGGGTGACTTTTCCTTCTGGCGTGAGCATACTCTCGAGGAAACCTGTCGCACAGATGGATTCGACTCCATGTTTTTGGCATGAATGAAAGAAATGCACCTGTATATCATGCATATTTACTACTGCTCGAGGATCCATCTCGACACGCAGGTCACCTCGACCGAACATGGCCAGAGTGAGATGGTTCAAATCCAGTATTTTATCAA
>CAYQWU010000080.1:0-3373 GCA_964421335.1 uncultured Candidatus Peribacteria bacterium | reverse complement strand
TATATTTTATTATAAATACCATTTAGTCAAATCCTCTTCTTTTACTCTTTATACTCTATATATATACTTCATGTCATGAACGGAAGCCAGAAAAAAATAGCACTTGTCGCGGACTGGATCACTCACTGGGGTGGGGCAGAGAGGGTATTTGTGAAGCTCATGGAGATGTATCCAGAGGCTGATATTTATACTTCCGTATTTTTCCCTGAGCGGCCAGAAGTCTTCAAGGGGAGAAAAATCCATAAGAGTTTTATTCACTATCTCCCATTTCTCAATCGTCGTCACAAGCTCTGTATGCTCCTGCGGCCTCTGGCTTTTTGGAGCTTCAATTTCCGGAAATACGATATGGTGATTTCTTCCAGTTCAGCAGAAGCAAAATGAATTCACGCAGGTGGAAAAACCAAGCATGTCTGTTATTGCCACACACCAACTCGCTATCTCTGGAGTCATAGTGATGCCTACAGGAGCTTTCTCGAATTTGGAGCCTTGAATTGGCTCGCAAAGCTCGTGATTCCTGTGGCATTTAAAGTCATGAAAAATTGGGATTATAGAGCGGCTCAGAGACCAGATATTTTTATAGCTAATTCTGCGACCACGCAGACGAGAATTGCAGAATTTTATAATCGAGAGAGTGTCGTTGTTTATCCGTTCTTTACGAACAATCAACAATGAATGACGAATGACGAATGAAGGAAGTATTTCGTTTGTCTCGGGCGAATAGTTCCCTATAAGCGATTTGATCTGGCTATCGAGGCGTGCAATGAACTTGGCTACCAGTTGCGCATATTTACCAATACCAGAAATGCAGAATCTGAGAGACTGCAGAAGCTCTCAGGACCGACAATAGAGTGGATATTTGATGCGCCTGATGCTGAGGTATCCGAGGCACTCGAATGAGCCAAAGGATTTATCATGCCTCAGGAAGAAGACTTCGGTATCGTCGCACTCGAAGCAATGGTGCATGGAGCCCCTGTGATCGCGTATGGTGAAGGTGGCGCGACTGAGACAGTCATCCATGGACAGACAGGGCTTCTCTTCTCTGAGCAGGCTCCTGCTTCTCTCGCGACCGCTCTGCAGAGAATGGACGACATCGAATGGAATCATGATTTTATCCGTGAACACGGAGCGAGTTTTTCTGAACAGAGATTTGAAGAGGGGATTCGCGAAGTGGTAGGTTTTTAATTATTTGCATCATGAAAATTACCAAACTCTGACACTGTTGCCTCCTTATTGAAACAAAAGGAAAAAGACTCCTGACCGATCCAGGGTGTTTCACGGTCGATGCTCATTCCAAGCTCGAGAATATTGACGCAGTCCTCTTCACACACGAGCATGCCGACCATTATCATCTCGATTCTCTTCGTACACTTCTTGCGAAAAATCCCGAAGTACAGATTTTTGCCAATACCTCTGTTGCTGAGCTTTTAACCCAAGAAAATATTTCCCAAATCACGATACAGGACTGAGAAACGGTTGATTTTGAGGGAATTACTCTGACTGGGTATGGAGTCCGTCATGCCGAGATACATAGCTCACTCCCATATTCCTCAAATACTGGATTTATGTTTGAGAACCGATTTTTCTATCCCTGAGATGCCTATACTGATCCGGGCTGTCCTGTTGAGATATTGGCTCTCCCAGTCTCTGGTCCTTGGGTAAAAATTGGCGAAGCGATTGATTACGCTTTGCGTTTAAAACCCAAAATAGCTTTCCCGGTCCATGATCATTTCCGATACGGATGATCACATATGGCTCCATCAAAAATCCTTCCCGAAAATGGCATAGAATTTATACCGATGGCAGAAGGGGATTCTCATGAGTTTTAATTTTTACTTTTCCCTGAAAATTCGTATCCTCCAACTGGTTAAACCAACTAAACAAATAAAACGAATTAAACTTTTTTTCCATGCGTTGTCCCAAATGTAAAAATCTCGAAACCCGTGTCATAGATTCTCGTCTGTCTGAGGATGGGCTCTCTATTCGTCGTCGCCGTGAGTGTGAGTCTTGTCAGGCTCGATTTACGACATTTGAGAGGATGGAATTCGTGAGTTTCTTTGTCTCAAAAACAGGAGGAAAGAAAGAACTCTACAATAGGTCAAAACTTGAAAGTAGTATTCTCAAAGCATGCAATAAGCGAAATATACCACCAGAGAAAATAGAATCTATGCTCAATGCTCTCGAAATAGAATGGGCAGAGAATAAAACCGGTGTCACTTCAAAACGGATAGGGAAGGATGTCCTCCATAAGCTCAAGGATATCGATGAAGTAGCGTGTTTGCGATTTGCCTCAGTATACAACCAATTCGAGAGTCATGGTGACTTCGTGAAGTTTATCCTCGAAGAATTCGAAGAATGATCACCGTCATAGACATGAATCAGATCAGACCTGTGAAGCCTCTCATTTCAGAGGTTCTTTTTGCGAAGATGCAGGAGACTCTTGCTCGATGAGAAAAAGTACTTCTCTCGCTCAATCGTCGTGGAGCCATGAGTACGCTTGTGTGTCGAGATTGTGGCTGGGCTGCTCGGTGCCCCTCATGTGATCTCATGATGCGGGTGCATCTACATCCAGAGAATTGCCTCCTGTGCCATTTTTGTGAAGCGAAGTCTACTATTCCTGACCGATGTCCGAAGTGTAGCTCCTACCATCTCGTCCAGAGTGGTGCACGAGTCCAGGCTATTGATGTGAGTGTGCGAGAATTGCTACCGCAAGCACGGATTCTCCTGATTGAAGACCTCAATAAGGTGACTCCAAAAATCCTCGCAGAACATGATATATTTATCGGCACGCAAAAGATTTCCTCTCTTCCCATTGAAAATCTCGGGCTCACAGCATTTCTCCTCGTGGAGTCAGATCTCGCTGTTCCAGACTACGATATCGAGGAAAGCGTGTACACACAGATTCGTCACTTCTTCTCCCGTTCTCGTGAGATAGTTCTCCAGACTCGCTCTCCCAAACTTCCAATTATTGCTGATGTGACGGGTGGTAATTTTCGGTCTTTCTTTCAGAGGACTGTTGCTGAACGGAAACAATTCCACCTCCCGCCATTGAGCGAGATGGCAACCATCTACATCAGTGATACGACAGAAAATCTCGTCAAACAGAGAATTGCCAGCACCGCCTCATCTATGCTAGAAGCAGCAAAAAAAACACCAGATGCTACTGTGATATATGACCACCTCCTCGTCGAGAAAAGAGCAGGGAAGTATCGACAAAAAATACTCGTACGCTCGCCAGATATACTCTCTTTCCTGGAGCCTTTTCGCACACAGTTGGTGCGGGGCAGGGGAATAGAGGTGGAGTGGCTTTAGCCGAGCAAAGCTCGGCAATGAAGAATTAATAATGAAGAATGAATAATGGAGGAACCTATAATAT
>CAYQWU010000079.1:0-3470 GCA_964421335.1 uncultured Candidatus Peribacteria bacterium | reverse complement strand
ACAGAAGGTGAACGAAGTATTACGACAGGGGTCTAAGCGCGCTGGAAAAAATAAACTATACTTTTGCCATTGTCACTTTTTTCTCTTTCTGGACTCGAGAAATAAAAGTCTCCACTATCCGTGATTGTTCGGCAAATCTATCCGTCATGTGAACGAGATTTCTCACTCGCAGAGTGATTCATTTGTTATCTGTTAAGACATGAATCTGGGGCTTGAGATCTTCATCTGTAAAATTATAGATGAATTTGAAGAGACTGATTTCTTTACGAGATTTGTAATACTGAGGCAGGGCATTGTATCCGACAACCTCCATGAGGAGTTCTTTTGCTGCTGTTATATCACTATCATAGGTGAGGAGAAAATCATTTGAGATCATGAGAAAATCAGAACCATGTGACCAGTTTTTGATACTTTTTTCAAAGATTGTTTTATTCGGAAACGATATGATTTTCCCAGTAAATCATTGCAAACCATATTCCTCAATAGTAGTGAGGAGGGGTGTGATATGTTTGACGCGACCAGTCATAGTATCGAGCTCGATGAGGTCACCTGCCTTATAACCAGTGTCAGCTTCTATGACGAACCATCCTATAAAAGACGAGATAACCTCTCGAAGTGAAAAACCAACAGCCGTCGTGAGAATAGCGAGGAAAGGGAGGAACGAGATAAATTCAACAGAAAAAATCATCAATAATGCTCCAAAGAACAATACATGGAAAACCCATCTATGGATCACAAAGAGGACTTCCTGTTGTCATGTAGAGAAGTTTCGGCCAACACGAGCCTAGAAACTCCGAGAAATAACACGAAGGAGATAAAGAAAGACAAATACCAATAAATACCAAGAAATTTGCTGAATTGTTTTGGAGAGTTGATGAGATCGCAATTCCTGTAAACGCTCTATTTGGAGGTTGATTTCAGTCAGTTCTGCATTTTTTTGCTTGAGAAAGTCATCTCTTTTTTGCTCGGCATCCGATTCATCCTCTTCGAATACTCGGGCTGATTCCAGCTTTATGAGAGATGCCAGCTCTGATTCCTGTTGCTTCAATCTCTTGAGAGTATCAGATGAGCTCACGCTTTTTTCATGTGAAGGAAAGAGTGATATGGACGCCGATAACTGATCCGACGCACTTTGTCCAAAAACAGGAAAAAATGAGAGAAAAAGAAGAGGGAGAAGAACGAGAAATCGTCGCATATTATTTCGTATAATCTACAATATAGATACCACCACGGACGAGCACCAATCCGCTCTCCTGGTCAAATATAACAGGAAAAATAGGATCACACGACTGGATGCCGAGGATATTTGTCACTCGTGGACAGACTTTGGTCGTTGCATCACAAATGGGACGAATAGTGGCAATTATTTTACCATTTTTGAGTTGTCCTGTGAGACAGCTATTGAGAGCTGGAGCTACTACTGGAGCTGAGAGCGTAGGACAACCCGTCGTAGAACGAGCATAGACTCTCGGACACACATCTGCCTCGTCAGAAACACCGTCTGCATCAGTATCTGTGAGGGCAAAAGTAAGCCCAGAAAAGAGACAGAGAATGAGAATGATTTTTTTCATATGACTATGCTACCATAAAATCGCATAGAAATCAAACTTTATGGAGACAAAAATTGCATTTTCCCCCTTTTTATTAAGATACAGACATGTCTATCCGAAACTTCTGAATCATTGCACACATCGATCACGGCAAATCAACCCTTGCAGATAGGATGCTCGAGATCACAGGAACCAAGGAAAAACGCGAGATGAAAAACAATCAAATGCTCGATACCATGGAGATAGAGCAAGAACGAGGAATTACCATAAAATTGACACCAGTCCGCATGGAATGGAAGTGAAATGAGATCAATCTCATCGATACGCCAGGACATGTGGATTTCCAGTACGAAGTGTCTCGAAGTCTCGCATCAGTCGAGTGAGTCGTCCTCGTCGTTGACGCTACTCAGGGTATCGAAGCTCAGACACTCTCAAATCTCTACATGGCGATAGAGAATAATCTCGTGATTATCCCCGTGCTCAACAAGATAGACCTCCCGAGTGCCGATGTGCCTCGAGTGACGCGAGAAATAGTCTCTCTCATAGGCTGTGACGAAGCTGATATTATCCCTGTCTCTGCGAAAGTAGGGACCAATGTCGACCAAGTCCTCGATGCCATCGTCGAGCGAATCCCAGAACCACGATCAGTCGCAGCAGGTGGCAAAATCATAGAAAATAATGCAGAATGAAAAATCCCAGAATCAGTCAAGCTCGGACTTATATTCGACTCCCAATACGATTCATACCGAGGAGTCGTCATCTATATAAAACTCTTCTCGGGCGAGATAAAGCGAGGCGATAAAATCACTCTAATGAGTACCAATACCGTCGTGGATATCCTCGAAGTTGGCTGTTTTAAACCAGAATATCATCCGCTCCCTTCCCTCAAGGCATGAGAAATTGGCTACATCGTCACAGGTATTAAGACACTTCAGGAAGCACGAGTGGGAGACACTATTTTTGCTGGTACCGAGGAATACAAGCATCCTATTCCAGGATTTCAAAAAGTGACTCCTTATGTATTTGCTGGAGTCTACCCGGTCGACACCGAAGACTACAATCAGCTCAAGACTGATATCGAGAAGCTGAAAATGAGCGACAGTAGCCTCACAAACGAACACGAAGTCTCCCCCGCTCTCGGACATGGATTTCGTTGTGGATTTCTCGGACTTCTTCATATGGAGATCGTCAAAGAGCGCCTCGATCGTGAATTTGATATCGATGTCATCCTGACCTCGCCGCAGGTAACCTATCAGGTGATGATGCCTGGAGATCACAGCCACGAATTCAAGAATACTCCTCTCAAAGTAGAACAACTGGGTGAAAAAACCTACACACGACTCTGGATCAGAAACCCCGAACATCTCCCAGAACCAGGAACCTATGAGTGGATAGAGGAACCTATAGTGAAACTCGAGATAATCACCCGTTCAGATATGGTCGGAGAGATGATGAAGCTCGCTCAGGAGCACCGGGGGATCTATAAGAATCAGGCGTACATCGACGAAACTCGCTCTATCCTAACCTACGAGATACCGATGGCAGAGATCATCACCGATTTCTATGACGAGCTAAAATCTCGCTCATCAGGCTATGCGAGTATGAGCTATGAACAATTGAATTACAAGCGAGATGACCTCGTGAAGATAGATATCCTCGTAAACAACGAGCGAATCTCCGCATTCTCGACGATTACACATAGAAGCAAATCATTCCATGTCGGAGTCGAGCTCTGCGGTAAGCTCAAGGAAGCCATCCCAAAACAACTCTTCTCTATCCCCATCCAGGCAGCTATCGGAGCAAAAGTCATCGCTCGTGAAACCATCAATGCGTATAGGAAAGATGTCACAGGCTACCTCTACGGAGGTGATGTCACTCGTAAAAACAAACTCCTCGATAAACAAAAGAAAGGAAAGAAAA
>CAYQWU010000078.1:0-3482 GCA_964421335.1 uncultured Candidatus Peribacteria bacterium | reverse complement strand
GAGGAAGAAGCTGTGAAAAAATTTGAAGTCCATCCCACACAGATAGTTGATTATCTCGCCCTCATAGGTGACACCTCCGACAACATACCATGAGTGAAGTGAATCGGGCCCAAGACAGCCGTCACGCTCCTCGAGAAATATGATACTCTGGACAATATTCTGGCAAATACTGGCGAACTCTCTCCAAAACTCCAAGAACTCATAGGAGATGGTAAAATAGCAAAACATTCACAATTTCTCGCGACGATAAAAACTGATGTTCCGTACGATATAGATGCGATGAATTTCCGCAGAGAAACAACAGATATTGACTACACACCAGCCCTCGTAGAATTTCTGAAAAAGTACGAATTTCGGTCTCTC
This sequence comes from uncultured Candidatus Peribacteria bacterium, assembly GCA_964421335.1. Classification (GTDB taxonomy): domain Bacteria; phylum Patescibacteriota; class Gracilibacteria; order BD1-5; family JAGOOR01; genus JAGOOR01. The sequence goes on along the minus strand of CAYQWU010000078.1, from coordinate 3,119 downwards.
CTCCCGTGAGACATAGTCCACACCGCACCGGTCTACAACCTAGAAACTGCTCCTCTGCAAGCAGCTGGAAAAATAATTACAGAACTCCGAGACAAAATACAGGCATGAACACCCTACTCCCTCGCCGTGGCAGGCCACCCGATGATGTCTGAGCTCGCCATCGCTCTGAGTGAAGATGAGGTCTATACCATTGATTTATCAGATACTGAAGCCCCCTTACTCGTATCATCTATCATAGAAAATCCTGGTGAAATGACGACCTATAACTGGAAAGAAAACGCGCGAGCAATGCTCTGGTGGACAAAAAAGCATCCATTGTTTGTAAAGGAGTAAAAAATGGTATAAAATTGAAGAAGTAGCTACAAAAGCTCCTTCACTATGCCACGATTTGAAACACCAACCCGACGCGATAATGCGGAAAACAAGCCCCGAACAGGACTTTTCCAGAGGTTGTGAAAAAATACATGAGGAGAAACTCGTGAGAAACAAGAGAAGCCAACAGTAAAACCGTTCAAAAAACTGGGAGAAATCCTCAAACACGCAAGCACGCCACGAGAAAAAGAACTCGTGCAGGCAGATAATGAAGTAAAAAAAGAATCTCGTGGACTCCTCGCTCGCCTCCGAGAAGATGTGGAGCCATCAAAGAGACAACAAATCAACGAGCTCCGAAAAACAGTCACAAAAAATCCAGATATTTCAAGAGATAGAGAAGCAGTCAAGGCCTACCAAGAACTCATCAAGCTCACAGATCCGCAGCGTTTTGCGAGAGAAATCAAAAAGGTAGACTGAATCTACGGCTCAGATACTCAGAAAGCCTATGAAGCAGATAAAAAAACTCTTGATTCTCCTCGTCCTGCTATCCTAGAGGCCCTCTCATCAAATACACCAAAAGAAACACCACAAGCCAGAACCGAGAGGACGCGCGGAAGTGGATGATTACGGAACCTTTTTAGTGCAAATAACATTGGTGGAAAGGGATCGCTATGAGCAGGAAGATTTCAATCTCTGCCTGCTGAAATTGTAAGGGATGGAGATGGTAGAGTTGTGATGACATACTGTTCCCGTACAGCTCGTCAAAATTTGGCAAGAATGGGTCTCAGTAACGTTCCTCAACCAAATAGTGCCATCGACACTCTGAGTTATTATAGATCATGAGGCTACAATATAGCAGGTCTCTCCACCAACTGATTCAACCCTTCTCCAGGAGCGAAGGTCGCCGACATGGTCATGTCAACCGGTCGAGAACACGGACATAGAGCAGTGGCACGCGAACTATGAAGAAATAATTGGGAAGTATATGATCCCTATATGACTGGCTCTACCGCCTGAATTCCTATCAATAAATATAGGGCTCTGGTGAAAGCTCGCGGTTGGAACATAGAAGGCGCAGCTTTTTACGACCAAAGCGCTATGAGCTAATTATCCCGCGACGAAATTTCCGTCAAAATACGCAGCATGGACTTGTGGAAGTCCGTGGTTTTTGAATACTTGCAAGAATCCTCCCACTGAAGGATAAAATAAACGAGCTTTTTGTATCCCTGTTCGTGAATCATAAAAGAGTTTTGATTCAATATCTGATGCGGTCAATTTTTCACCACTGACTTGATCGACTCCTATGAGTTCACCTGTTCCCATAGCAATACCATATCGATCACCATAGTGAACAATAGGACTCGCCGAGAGAACAAAAACAGATTTTGCACCTGCCTCCAGGAGCATATCAACACCGATACTCATAGTCGTACCCCGTACAATAGAATCATCAATAAAGAGAATATCTTGTCCTCGTATGTGTTCTGGATGCATAATAATCTTATCTCTCACGATTGCTTCTCTGTCTCACTGTTCTGAAGCCATGTATGATCGCTCAGCATCCGGCTTTGTCGTCATACCATTGGGAGTATGAGCCATACCGTAGACCTCAAGTGCACCTTTTCTCATAATATTTGCACCATCTGGCATGGCAAAAATTTGGTCAAAACGCAAATCTGGATAGGCCATCCTGAGTTCAGAGGCAGCCAAAAATCCCAGATCATAGCGCACTTTAGTATTTTCGACGCCATAGAGTCGAGAGCCATCTTTTGCCAGATATACAAATTCAAAAACATCAGGATGCATCTGGTACTGTTCAGTGAGCATATACTCCGGATCAGTACCTGGGAAATACAGAGATCCATGAGGAATTTCACCCACAGTCTCATATCAGAGTGAGTCAAAAAAATGATTTTCTGAGCTGATAATCTGCTTATTTCAGGATTGTCAGAGGACCATCGGTCGGATACCATATCTGTCCTTGAAAGCAAAGACTTCTCACTGAAATTTCCCAATAACTGAATAGCCACCAGGAAAAGTATCTATAACTCGTCTCACCGCTTCACGAATAGCATGGCGCACTTCCACTTGTCCAGGTGCTCGTAGAGTCTGAGTAGTATGATGTAAGACAGATCGTGCGAGCGTCTCTGTATCACCAATAGTCTGAAATGTATATCTAGACATGTGATCTCGACGGATGAGCTCATGTCATGGGACATTTCCATTAAATATTATTTCAAGTTGCGTATCATTATCTCAAATTTTAAACGGTTGTGAATTATGAGGATTATGAGTGCCTGAGGTTTTGAACCGTGTATGACCGAGAGCAAGAGTGGGAACAAATTCATCTACCTCGGGTCACATAAGCCTGACCTGTCGAGTAGTCTCTTATCTACCTTTTTTCGTCGAACGACATTATCCGGTACACCATTGAGATACATCAGAGCTCACACAGAATCAGGACCACGATGTTTGAGACCTTTGAGTGAAGTGGCGAGGTCGGAGGCGACATCATGAGTAGAGTCGGAGAGTATTCATACGATTCAGCACATAGAGAAATGGTATCCAGTTTTTGACAATTAAAAGATAAAAGCATAGATAGTATTATTGACAATAAATAGAGAAAGTGGGCGCTGAAGACAAAACTTGCAAAAAGCCAAAATTTACTACACTCACTTGAGCTGTTGAGAATTCGCCAAGTGGTGACTTCCAACTTGAAGCAGAACATCGGGGGTTGACTCGAAATGCCATTCAAGGCATTTCTCCCCCTCATTCCCATTACGGAATGAATGAGATCATCTGTTGGG
>CAYQWU010000077.1:0-3544 GCA_964421335.1 uncultured Candidatus Peribacteria bacterium | reverse complement strand
CCTTGCGGCACAGCCACCTCAAGGCTGCGTGTCTACCAATTTCACCACCTGGGCACACCATATGTCCTGCGTGTCTACCAACCTGCCTGCCGGCAGGCAGGTTTCACCACCTGGGCATGTGGTGTACTATAAGAACTTTTTTACTTTTTCAAGTCTTTATCAATTTCATCTTTATCCTCAACATACTCTTCGATAAATTCTGAGGCAGCTTTGCGCCCTCCGAGGCCAAATGCGAGGCCAAATGCGAGGCTACCCGCAGCGACGGTACCGATGAGGAGAGAGCGGATGAGATATTCAGGAATGATCTCGACAGGGCCTGTGTTGATCTGATTCATCGCGATGGTGAAAGTAAAGAAGAGGATGAGTATTCGAGCAATATAGGCCAGGATTACGGCTGTACGAGGGTTATCGAAGTGGACAGTTTTATAGACGAGGCTATGTGTAGTCCGAGAGACTTGAAGCCCAAAAAATGCTATAAGAAGCGCTAAAAGAAGGTGTGGGAGATATTCAACCACGCTATCGAGAAAACTCTCAACATCATGATATCCAGCTTTCTCCACTGCACTTCTGAGGAAGAGAAGGAAGATGAAGACGGATAAGTACTTCCCGATGGCTCTCGGTATGGGATCCCTCCCTATACGAGTGCTATGTCAGAGGAGTTTGTGAATCAGTTTTTCTATACCAGTAGACCGGAATACTCCTCCTATGAAAAAATAGATCAGGAGAGAGGTAATGAGTCCAAAAAACAATATCTGGGCTGCTTCTATCCAGGGAGATGCTGCGAGAGTCGTAAAGTAAGAAGTATACATAGGAATAGTGTATGATATTTTGGTCTAATGTGCAACTTTTAATAACTAAGAAAGCTCCAAAATAGCATCTCTGAGGTCTGCGGCCTTTTCGAAGTCCAAATTGGCAGCCGCAATGTCCATCTCCAGTTCGAGCTTCCGTATATAGGCCTCTTTATTAACCCCCTTAGGAACCTTATCGATTTTTTCTTTCTTTTCTTTGAATCCGAGGTCTTTAATTGATGAGATAATAGTGGTTGGGGTGATTCCGTGCTTCGTATTGTAGTCTATCTGTACTTCACGACGACGAGCGGTGATATCCATCGTTTCCTGCATGGAACGGGAAATAGTGCCTTCGTAGGAATAAAATATGACATGACCATTGGAATTCCTCGCTGCTCGCCCAACTATCTGGATGAGGGATTGAGTAGAACGAAGGAATCACTGCTTATGAGCATCCACGACACCGATAAATGACACTTCTGGTAAATCCAGACCTTCTCGGAGGAGATTCACACCGACGATGACATTCACCTTTCCTGTTCGGAGGTCTTTGAGTATCTTGAGTCGCTCAATAGTATCTATCTCTGAGTGGAGGAAATGTGCAGATATATCGTGCTCTTTGAGGTATGCAGCGAGATCTTCACTCGATTTTTTTGTGACAGTGGTGATGAGTGCTCTTTCGCCACGATCGACAGCGCTTCTGATGTTCGCGAAGAGACTTTCGACGAGATTATCCATTGGTTCGACAGTGATGGGAGGATCGAGGAGGCCGGTTGGACGAATGATTTGCTCGACAACAGGACCACCTCGCTCTATCTCAGACTCTCCTGGTGTCGCGGAAACACAGACAAATTGGTTGATTTTTGACTCAAATTCATGGAAATAGAGAGGTCTATTGTCATAAGCGCTCGGGAGTCGGAATCCGTTCTCTATGAGCATATCTTTTCTTGATTTATCGCCAGCAAACATACCCCGAACCTGGGAGAGAGTGATATGAGATTCATCGACAAAAGTGAGGAAATTCTCTGGAAAATAATCAATCAGCGTCATGGGTGGATCGCCAGGTTGTCGACCATCGAGGTGTCTCGAATAGTTCTCTATGCCTTTCACATAGCCGACTTCGTTCATCATCTCCAGATCATATTCGACACGGGTTTTGATTCTCTCAGCTGCCACGAGATTCCCATTGGCTTTGAAAAATTCAAGTCTTTCTGCTAGTTCTGCCTGGATAATGGGAGTTATAGCTTTGACATGTTCGACACTGGTCACTGTATGGGAAGCGGGAAATATCATGACTTCTTCGACACTTTCGACAACTTGCCCTGAGATAGGCTGGACGACGCGTATAGCCTCTATTTCCGTCCCAAAAAACTCCACACTATAGTAGAGTTCCCTACTCGCTGGGTATATCTGGAGTGTGTCACCCAGGACACGAAACATACCCTGTTTGAATTCTAGTGTTGAGCGGTCGAATTGGAGTGAAACAAGCTGATTAATGAGATCTTTGAGGACATACTTATCTCCTTTTTGGAGTTTGAGAATACCTCCTATATATTCTTCTTTGTTTCCGATACCATAGATACAGCTCACAGAAGCCACAATGATGACATCTTCTCTGGTTAACAGGGCTTCAGTTGCAGCATGTCTCAGCCTGTCTATCTCGTCATTAATAGCTGAATCTTTCTCAATATAGGTGTCTGTTTTCTGGATATACGCTTCTGGCTGATAATAATCATAATAACTCACGAAATAGTGGACAGCATTGTCAGGGAAAAACTCGCGAAACTCCTGACAGAGCTGAGCAGCGAGGGTTTTGTTATGGGCGATGATGAGAGTGGGTCTCTGGAGCTGCTGGATGATATTTGCCATGGTAAAAGTCTTCCCCGAGCCCGTCACGCCCTGGAGTGTCTGGTACCGACTTTTGTTTTCTATACTCTCGACCAATGCTTTGATGGCCTTGGGCTGATCTCCTGTCGGTTTATAATTACTTTTGAGGGAAAACATACTTACTTTTTGATCATTTCTAGGGCTTTTTCCTTTTGTATATCACGACCTTCTGTGATATCCCGGGGACTCGGAAGTATGACTGTATCGGGCTTGATGCCTACTTTATCGAGCAGGTCTCCTGACGCTGTCTTCCAGTGAGCTATGGTGATCTTTACCTGCCCTCCATTTGAGAGAGGGAAGAGCTCCTGCACAGAGCCTTTTCCATAGGTTTGTGAACCCCAGATAGGTGCTCAGAGGTGTGTATGGAGCGCTGAGGCAAGTATCTCGGCTGCGGAAGCCGTCTGACCATTCACGAGGATAGAGAGAGGTATTTTCATATCTTCTACTCCGCTGGAGACATGTGTGGTGGTATTTTTCCCTTCCACAGTAGCGATGAGGCGATTTTTACCGAGAAAGAGGGAACCCACATCGACTGCTGCCTGAAGTGTTCCTCCGCCATTATTTCGCAGATCGAGGAGTATGGATGTGTATTTCCCTTTGTGTTTTTCGAGGACTTTCGACACATCTTGTCCAGAATAGTCATTAAAAGAAAAAAGTTCTATAAAAAGTGTATCTCCGATAAGTTCATCTGAAACAATGGGTATTTCCAGCTTTTGGCGAAGGAGGGTGACAGTTTTCTTCGTCGAGAGGATGCTCGAGAAAACATCGAGAACTACTGGTGTGCCCGCTGGTCATCGTATTTTCTGGACTGCCTCATTTGCTGTCTTGCCATACATACTCTGATTATCGACAGATTGGATGATATCACC
>CAYQWU010000076.1:0-3686 GCA_964421335.1 uncultured Candidatus Peribacteria bacterium | reverse complement strand
ATGCTCTCTCTCCAGTTTATCCGGGAAAATCCTGATATAGTCCGTGCCGCTATCATCAATAAATCAGTAAAAATTGATTTTGATGCTTTTCTCGTACTCGATGAAAAGAAAAAAACCCTCCAGCAAGAAGTCGAAACGCTTCGCGCGAAACGCAATGAACTCTCTTCTTCTATGGGTAAAGGGAAGCCTGAACCAGCTCTTCTCGAGGAGGCGAAAAAGCTCAAAGAAGAACTTCAAACACTTGAAAAAGAGTATGAAGAAATAGAAACACTCCATCTCCAAGAACTCAAGAAAATTCCAAACATTCCCACAGATGACACGCCAATTGGACACACAGAAGAAGAGAATGTCGTCGTCCTCGAATGGTGAAAAATTCCAGAATTTAGTTTCACTCCTCGCGATCATGCTCAGATTGCTGCTCTCCATGGATGGATAGATAAGGAGCGAGCTGCCAATGTCGCTGGTTCCAGGTTCGCGTATCTGATGTGAGATTTGGTGCTTCTCCAATTCGCACTCATCCAGTGGGTGATGTCGACCTTGACGAATGAAGCAACTCTCAAAAAAATCATTGCTGACCTCGGGCTCACAGTTTCTTCAAAACCGTTTACGCCGATTCTTCCACCATACATGATTCGCACAGAACTCTACGATGCGATGGATCGACTTGAGCCACGAGAAGACCGTTACAAAATAGAAGGAGAGGATTTATGGTTGCAAGGATCTGCTGAGCATGTGCTCGGTTCTATGCATGCCAATGAAGTTTTCTCTGAATCTGAGATGCCTGTCCGCTACCTCGGCTATGCGACTTCGTTTCGTGGAGAAGCGGGGACTTATGGGAAGGATATGGAGGGAATTATTCGTATGCATCAATTCGATAAGCTGGAAATGGAGAGCTTTGCAACGGCTGAGACATCGCACGAAGAGCATCTCCTCTTTTCAGGGATTCAAGAATATCTCATGCAGGAGCTCCAGATTCCATATCGAAAACTTCAAAAGTGTACATTTGATATTGGTAAACCAAACGCCAAAGGGTCTGATATAGAGGCCTGGCTCCCATGACAAGGGAAATACCGCGAGACACATACTGCTGACTACATGACTGACTATCAGGCACGCAGACTTCAAACGCGAGTCAAACGAGAGGGTGGTGAACTCGAATTGATTCATACTAACGATGCAACTGCTTTTGCATGTGGACGAGCAATGATAGCAATTCTCGAAAATTACCAGAATGAAGATGGCACTGTGAGAGTTCCTGAGGCGCTCCAGCCGTTTCTCGGTAAAAAGGTTATCTAGATTTGATTTTGTTTATAAAAAAGTATGATGATTCTGTAATTCTTTTTTTCATGAAGAACACGGTTATATCTCTTGGTCTTGCCATTGTTTTGGCTCTATCAGTGAGTTGTGCGAGTCAGAGAAGATATGAAGAACGAGTTGCAAAAATCCTCTCTCAACCATCAAAAGGCAAAGATCTCGCAGAGGCTATCAACTATCTCGCAACACAGTACGATTCAGACCTTTATCAGGCAAAATAATTTACTATTTTTGTAATCATATTTCATGGCTGACGCTCTCCCACTTCCATCTCCAAACCGACGCAAAATTATTTTTGTTGCGTTGATAGCGACTGGACTTGCCATCATACTGATATTCATATTGATGCTCTCAGGTGTCGGGAAGAAGGATAGCGCAAAAGGATTCAAACCAGAAACAAAAGAAGTCGTGATATGGACGGTGAATATGTCGCCATCAATTTTTGAAGAGCTCAACAAAGGATTCAATAACTATGTTGATCGTCGTGATATGAAGCTCGTTGTGAGAAATTTCTCAGCTTACGAAGATTTCCTCGCAATATTTCTTCGAGCGGTCCAGGCAGGCACCTCTCCAGATGTCGTCCTCGTACCCAATCATGGAGGGCATATCTATCTCGATCCCTACATCGTTTCTTTGGGTGAAAATATCATAGAACTCGATGATTTCGAGAATCGTTTTCACGCACTTTTCGTCGATGAGCTCGTCTTTGAAGAGAAACAAAAAGTCGACTGACAGAATCAAATCGTCCGAGGTATTCGTGGTGTGCCTGTCGGATTTGAACCACTCGGTATCTACTACAACCGTGATCTCATGCCGACAACTCCGAAATTCTGGGAAAAGATTTCTGAGCTTCTCGCGGAAGATGCGATTGAAAAAAAGGTTCCAGCGGTTTCTCTGGGGTATGGTCGCGCAACACCTGTGAGTGCCGACATCCTCCCTTTTCTCACTATGCAGTATGAGGGTGAAGACTTCAATTCCTATGATCAGATAGACTCGGTCGAATCGCGATCAACTATTGAGAAAATTCTCAAGTACAAGCTCGAACCAAACAATCTCTCACAATTTAATGACGCGTACCTGAACACGCTCACCAATACTGACCTCTTCGCGCGTCAGAATGTCGCGACACTGGTCGGATATCCATCGACAGAGAGAGATATCCTCCTCGCTATCAAACGGGCAAAGAAAGACAAAGCGTATAATAAAGATTTCGAAGATGCTGTTCGATGGACGACTATACCTCAGGTCGAGGAAGATCCAGAAAAACAGATTAATCTCGCACGATATATGTATTTCGCGATGACGAAATTTGGAGTGAATCGTAATAAAGAAAAACCATCCAATGATCCTGTTATCCGATTTATGCAGTACCTCGCAACCACTGAGGCTCAGAAGACTTTTTTCGACAACTATGAGTATTATCTTCCATCACAAATAGCTCTCCTCGCTGAACCAAAATCTCAGATAGATAGTAAAACAGGAGAATTCAAAATGACTATTGGAGACTGGTATGTCGCGACTCAGAAATTCGTCCCCTACAATAAATGACTCCCGCATCTCTTCACCTACATCGTCGAAAAAGCTCTCGATGAGCCAGGGGCGACAGCGAGTGTGATATCCTGAAATATCCTCTCATATCTCAAATGTAAGATGAATCATCTCCAGGATCCAGATACTTATGGCACACCGTGTGAATGTCTCGTCGATACGCAACAGAATAATAATCACTATTGGCCTGTCTGTCAGTGGGGAGTGTAGCATGCAGAGCATGCAATGAAAAATGAAAAATTAAAAATGAAAAATGGAGGAAGTGTTTTCCGTTTTCTCTCTAGAATAGAAACTATGAAAAAACTGATTCAAAAAATATTCTGTCTCCTGGCGCGCCTCTGTATCATCCGTCACAAACCTTTTGTGGTGGGTATTACGGGTTCATTTGGGAAGACGACAGCGAGGCATGTCATCACAGAGGTTCTTCGTCGAGCCAATCGTGATGTCTGGACGCCAGAATGAAACTATAACGGTGAATGGGGATTTGCTTTTTCTGTTCTTCAGATTCGTTCTCATGGTAAAAATATTCTCTCTTGGATTGGTATGTTTTTCTCAGCAATCTCAACTATCATTCGTTCAGATTATCCAGAAATTCTCGTCCTCGAATATGGTGTTGATCATGTCGGTGAGATGGATATCCAGATAAATATTGTCGAACCAGATATTATTCTTTTCACCCGTCTCTCACCATCGCATATTGAGGGATTTGGGACAGTCGAGGCATACTATGCTGAGAAAGAAAAAGTCCTCCGTCGTGCTCATAAAAAAACCTATGCGATAGGAAATGCTGATGATCGGAAACAGGCAGATTTCTCGTGTCAGGT
>CAYQWU010000075.1:0-3711 GCA_964421335.1 uncultured Candidatus Peribacteria bacterium | reverse complement strand
CCTCAGCGAGTATCTGAGCCAGTGCATAGGTCTGTGCTATCGGGAGAAGACTCTGGGCAATATAGGAAAAAGCCAGTCCACTGTACCAAAAAGGAGCAACGCGAAAGGTGCGCCTCGTAATCCACCAAAATGTCGAAAAAAGCTGTGATAGACCCATAATGGGACGCATTGTATGAATTTTCACTCTTTTTAACAGAAAATTGGTTATGACGATACGACGGGAGTAAAAACGATGAGACAGTGATCTCTACTCAGGATCAAAAATACTGGGTTCAAAAGAAGTCCCTGAGAGAATTTTTGCTATTTTCCATCCACCATAAGCAGATCATACAATGCCCACGCCATTGCATCCCAGATTATACCAGAGATGATGCGTGTTGGGATCTTGGCCTATATACCTGATACCAGTGTGTGTATATCCCATGAGCCCATGCCATTGATAAGGGAATTCGTGTGGTATTTTTTCAGAGCGATATTCACGGAGAAAATCTCGGATTTCATGATAGGCTTCTTTTGGATCATGAGTTGCTTCATCATAGGGTATCTCGTGTGGCATGAGACTATCCGGTCAACCGACACAGATGAGACTTTTTTTCTGTTCATTCTGGTAGGTTGTTCTTCTCGTTACATAGAAATACTTCTCAGATTGCCAGTCAGCTGGGCTGGATTCAGGATAATAACTGATAGCACTCGCGCGGCCATGGTCAGCAAAAAATCACGCCATGTATCCGACGAGTCAGTGAACATTTTTATGAAATATACGGTCTCTCTCTCGCGAATCAGAACGGCAGAGGTCGACAATATGAAAATGCTCAAATCAATTGGTACAGAGGACCACCTCTTGGGTATAAATCTTGTATTCGCCAGCCCATACTTGGTTATCTGATTCAGGACAAAAGCGAATCTCCGTCACAGGAGAATGCTCATACACACTGAATCTATGAGGAAATTGAGATACTAGATATTCGACTGCTTTTTGACAGAAAAATGCTGAATTCGTACAGGCTTTTTTTGAGGTAAGAAGTACTGGAAAATACTCCTTGGTCTCCAATTTTTCTGAAATATAGGCAGCATCCACGAGTGTTATGAGATCTCGGAATTGGGCAGGTATATCGTGTTCGTGTTCCCATTGCCTATCGACAAAAATAGCATCGAATTGAGCTCAACCAGTATCTCGTAGATACTTATTTTCCAGATGGAGAGAGAGTTGTTCCATGGATCTGACACCCATAAATCCCTCACACATCTCGAGATGTTCGAGAATATCGATTTTCTCCATCATTTCCTGAAGAATATCAAAACCTCGAAAGAGCGATTTTTGTCCATCTATAGCCTTTGGGAGACCGTATTCTCTGACAATTTCCTGAAAAGGCTTCTCAAAATAGAGAACAACCTGACCGGCATTGTGACCTGTAGCTCCTCGTGCTATCTTTTTTGCTTCTACGAGACTGACAGTGAGCTCTGTTTGTGTAAGTATCTGAAATGCTGTTGAGATACCAGAAATACCACCTCATATAACCACAATATCCGACTTTTTATCCACAGACAGAGCTGAATAATCAATACTATCATCGAGCTGTTCTACCCAGGGTGAATGATTGGTAAAAGTCATACAAAAATACTATCACACAGTGCCTGCTTTTGCAAGTTTTGAAGAGCCTATTGCATGATTTTTTTGATTTTTTCAGGTCCATAAACTCCCTCGAGCAATTCTGGATCTTTGTGGGAATGAGCTAAAAGGCTCACATTTTTCTCCTCTGCTGCAGCGAGAAACACCTCGCCAAGAGGATCAGTCCCAGTTTTTCGGATATATTCAACAAGTCATGCAAAATCCTTGATAAAACAATGTCCTCCCGCTCATCTAGCTGGAATATCACCCTCTACTCATGAGGTATGAACGATTTGGAGATGACTCGGTCCTATACGCGGATCAGAACCTATACCCTGAGCGATGACATCCCAATTCGCACCCACATTTTTTGCCAAATCAGCAAGAATATTCGCGTAAACAACCTTCAGATAAAGAAAACAATTACTCCCGTACTTGATAAATTCTGCCTCTCGAGAAGTACATATGATATTCACGGGTGCATCTGGTAAGACATCAATAACCTCTTGGGCACGAGCTCGATATTCTGGTGAATCTATAGGGTATCCTACGATATTCCGAGTGGGATTTCCTACATCATAAGCCGCTGTTTTTTCAGCGAGAAATTCAGGAGAATGAAAGACAAAACGGTCAGGATAGAGTGCCTGAAGTGTCTCGCAAGTGCCTGGCATCATGGTGGATTTGATAACGGCTGTTTTTCATACACCGACGAGTCAGAGAACCTGGCGAAGGGTATCACAATTAAATCCCTCAGGAGTTGTAGGAGTAGGAACGCCTATAAAAACTATATCACATTCACGGAGTTTTTCACGATTTTCAGGAGTATCCAGCCGCTTTGAGAAACGAAATATATCATATCATCTTCGCTCAAAATCATCCGCTAAGTTTTTGCCAATAAAGCCCTGACCAATAAAACCAATCAATGCAGACGACATAGAGAGAAGGCGAGAAAATAATACAAGAATTATTGAGCTTTGTCCGATTTTGCAAACAAGAATAAAAAATCCCAGCAAAAAGCTGGAATTTACGAGTATTTTCATGGCGGAGGGACTGAGATTCGAACTCAGGGTGACTTGCGCCACGACAGTTTTCAAGACTGTTGCATTAAACCGCTCTGCCATCCCTCCGTATAATGTGCGTGCATTCTAAAAAAAAGTCAGGAACTGTCAAAGAAATATTTTTCTAGCAACAAGAGTGAGTGTACAACGCACTCTCAGAAAGTAAAGGGGAAGCGCAATGTCGTGCCTTGCGATTATCGGTCTCAAATATATACTAGCCCTCGTCCTCTACTTCCTAAATACAATTCAAACTATGGACAATCATAACCACTCTGGTGTGTACATGGCTATCGCTGCAAGTACCATCATCAGCATCGTCGCTAACTATTTCCTCGTCCAGATGCCTCAGGTAGATCAGGTCGGCGGAAGAGCAAACTACAAACTCTACAAAGAGATGGTAAATAGCTCGAAATACGCAGAAAATGTCAAACAATCTCTCGAATCACAAACAGGAACACTCAACGGAGAGCAGCCAGCACCTGATGCACAGCAACCAACGCCTGAGCCTCAGACTACTGGTTCACTCACTCAGGATGACATCGCAAAACTCACTGCTGACACTTATGTGAAGGGTGATAAGTCTGCTCAAATCCTCTGGATTGAATACTCTGACCTCGAATGTCCTTTCTGTAAGAGACTCCACGACTCAGGTGCTATCAAAAACCTCGAAACAAAATATGGTAGCAAGCTCGCATTTGCATTCAAACACTACCCTCTCCCATTCCATCCAACAGCCATGCCAGCCGCTCAAGCAGCTGAATGTGTCGGAGAAGCTGGTGGTAGTGCGAAATACTTCGCATTTGTAGAGAGCATCTTCGTAAAGGGAACTCCAACTCAAGCAGTCATAGATGCTGCTGTGAAAGAAGTAGGCCTCAACGCAACAACTATCAAAACATGTGCCGATGCTGGTAAGTTCAAATCTCGTATTGATGCACACATGGCAGAAGGTTCTAGCAAGTTCGGTGTGAATGGTACTCCTGGAAATGTCCTCATCAATACCAAAACTGGTAAATATGAAGTCGTCTCAGGTGCTCAACCAGAAGC
>CAYQWU010000074.1:3291-3951 GCA_964421335.1 uncultured Candidatus Peribacteria bacterium | reverse complement strand
GAGCTTCTGGCTCGTTATGCATAGCTCCTATTTTTGCTATTATTTCTGGGTCTTCTTATACCTTTGCAACTCCTCATAGTCCAGCGAGCAGTAATCCAGATACTCCGCACATTTGTAGGAAGCGATTTCCAGCACAACGCAGGAGGAAGTTCTTACCATCTGATGGTGCTCCGAGCTTATCTCTGACCGAAGCGGGGAGAGCCTGCATAAGTCATGTGACTGCAGCTGAACCGAGAAGTGTTCTGCTTAGACTGTCGAAAATATTTCATTTTCACTCTGCTATTTTTTCTCACTCCTCCTTCACCTCTGCCACTTTTCCCCCAGCTTTCTCTTTTCATTCTGCGATGACTTTCTCTGCCTTCTCCTTTGCCATGGTTGCGAGAGCGTCTTTGGCTGACTTTAATCCGAGAGCAGCACCAAGGGTGAAAAGGAGAAATTTGAAAGTATTACCTATCTCAGAAAAGAAGTCGCCTATCTTTGTCCCCATAGCGACGAAGCTATCCTTGATTTTCTGAATAGGGGAGAGTGCTTCCGTGATTCCAGCAGTGATTTCTTTTTTTGTCTTATCTACTTTTTCTGTCACTCATTTTTTTACTTCATCAATTTTTTTTTTGAATTCTTCTGCGAGCCCACCAGTTTGTTATTTTGTTTCTTATGTTA
>CAYQWU010000074.1:0-3281 GCA_964421335.1 uncultured Candidatus Peribacteria bacterium | reverse complement strand
TTTCTTTACTTTCTCTATTGGTGGGAGGTTCTCATTTGTGATGAGTTGTTGCCATTCCTTTTCGGTAAATTCAATAATTCCATCCCTATCGCTTTCCTTGAGAGCTTTGTCGATGGTTGTCTCAAAAGCAGCAAGGTACTCCGGATTTCCTGCTTGTTTACGCAGTTCTGACCGGAGTTCTTCGAGACCAGAGAATTGTATCTTTTTTTCAGCTATTTCGAGGGTTGCGTTTACCATAGAGAGAATATGAGTTATATCCCTCTCAGATTACCCTATTTTTCGGTCAAAAGCAAAGATTTGATAGGTTTTTTAGTCTTCTTTTACGAGCAGTTCTCCGAGGGTTTTCTCGGGGTCACATCCAGGACCATTTGCTTCCCAAATTTTCTGGATATTTATTTTCATAGACTCGAGAGGCAAAGTATCAATACTTGCTACAAGATTTTTTATACTATTTGGTACTGTCCGTCCTGCGGGTAGGTCGTCTCTTTCACTAGAAAACCACTCAACCATGAGATCGCCTATTTTTGCATTTTTCCATTCGTTTGGATTCTTCGCAAATTCTATCAGTGTTTGTTGTTTTGATGTCTCATCAAATAAGTAAGAGACACGCCGTGTATAGAACCAGCTATATTCTGTATCGAGAGAGTCAATCATGTCTTTTATTGTACCGTTTTTGAGTTGTGCATTTGTGAGAGTGACTTTATTGGCATTTTTGTATTTATCCCATGTTTCTGTGAGCATGGTATTGAGTTTTGCTTTCTCATCTCCATCGAGTTTTTCGAGTATTTTCTTTATCTCTGCTTCTTGTGTCGGTGTTCACTTCCATTTTTCATTGTATTCATTGTCTGGATCGGGATTCAGGACAGCGAGTATCGCACCAGTAGGGTATTTATCCACGAGTTTTGGGCCTATTCTTTCATCGAGCATGAGAGTACTCCAGTCATTTGAAGTACTGAACATCGCACTCACACTGTTCCATTTGTCTTTGAAAAAATCAGGCAATTCGCTGGCAGCATCTGTTAGTGCGTCCCCAGTATTTTGGGTTCTGCGAGGTGCTTGAGTGATGGCATTTCCATTATCAGATGTGGTTTTCTGCCAATCTTTGATAGCTCATAGTGCAGGCTTAGCTACCCCGACTAATCATAGACCTACTGCGATAGTGAGTACAAATTTTGCCAGCTTACTCTCTTTACCCAAAGCCATAGCCAATAATCCTCAGAAAAGTCCTACGAAGATACCTGCACCGAGGAGGGGACTTATTCCCCCAAGTGTTCAGATTGCGTCCCTGTGCATATCTCTTGCTAGAGTTTCTGGTGATTTCCCTTTGATGTTTTCCTTTGCTCGTTCGACATAATCTCGGTGCCGTGCCTGTATATCTCATAATCTGACATCTTTATTGAGCCAGAGAGACATGAATGATTTTTCACTCGGACTGAGATTACTCTTTTCAATTCTTTCAGCCGTGATAGCTATATCTGGACTTGTACCAACAATTTTTTGAGAGAGATCACCATAGTATCCTACGAGATCTTTATTTACATTATGATAGGTGTGCGCAGCAACATAATCTGCCATCTTTGATTGACCATCTTTTTCACCGAAGTGAATGGTTTCAAATATTCATTTCCATTGAGCATCTTCTGCAGGATTGCCAGTCTCTACTATTGGCTGACTGTCTTTTATCGTGATTTTCTTTCCCTTACCGAGTATGTGAGCCTGCATGATACAGCCGAACATATAATCTATAGCTTCCTCACTGAGAGGTCCATATTCTTTTACATCCTTTATGCGTGTATTGAGCACATCGATATCTTCTTTGAATTCGAGAGGATTTCAGAATCTTTCATCGAGGATCTCTTTGAGTTTCTCATCGAGTCGCATCTTGTTGAGGTTGTGTATCGCTCATTTTTTAATGTCTTTTTCTTCTTTCAAGTGACGAACTGCCTCTATACGGGGTATATTTCCGTATATCTTTCTCAGTATATCGAGTTCAATATTGTTCCAATTTGCACCAGGTTGAGGGCTTTTATCCATAGTCACAGCACTGGGACCTCCTAGGATTCACTCAGCCCACGCACGGAATGCTACTTCATCAAAGTCTTGTTCCTGAGAATAGAGTGGTGGTATCTCAGTATTGCCAATTCGTGCTCCAGAAATAGGGATATGTTTAGGTGTGATACCATTTTCTCGATACCAATTCGCGAGTGCCCTTACTGACTGTATTGTCGGTTCTATGATTGGAGTATTTGGTGCCTCTTTTTCAAATCTTACATTTATTTGAATATTTGGTGTCTGTTGCTGCATTCCCTGTACTTCATGTTGAGGAGGCTCCACAGGACCTGTTTCTTGTCTCCTTGGTCAGTAGTTATGTTGTAGTGGTGGACGCATCTCAGGATATCACATTCCTCCACGAAATAATCCTCTTGGTATGAGTCCTCTCCCTCTCTCTGGTAATCAGAAATCAGGGAAGTTGTTGTGCGGATCATGATGGTTATGAAAAATTCACATATCAAATTATATTTAGTGGTGCGCATGACTATCTCCGCCTCATTTCTTGGGATTTTTGATTCTCCAGAGTTTTCTGAGGGCCCATATACTGGCACCGGCGACAGCTCCACCGACGACTGCTGGCCCGAGGAGGACTGCACCTCCTGCCCATGCTGCGTAGCCGAGACCTGCTAATGCGCCACCTACTGGCCATGCTGCAGTTTTTCATACTGCTGCTACAGCACCTGCGAATTTACCTCATTTTGCCTCACTTCAGTGCCCCTCTGCATGTCCTCCTGCAGCTGCTTCATGAGCTTCATTTCAACTCGGAGCCGTGTGTGTTGCTGGTTTTTCTGGATGTTCTGCAGGGTGCTCCCCATGTTCATCATGATCACCATGATTCATAGCAGCGGCTCGGGCGTTCAATTCTCTGATGTATATTTGGATTTTATCGTAGAGTCCGTTTTGTGTAGTGGCTGTCAGTCTCTTATATCTTCTTCAAAATGGTTTCTCTCCAGGTAAAAATGGTACTTGAGCATAGTATCTGCCAGGAAATCCTCAGATATTATAGAGCGGACGAGTATTTACATAAGTCGTTGGTGCATTTCGAGGCATGGGCGTTACAGCTGGAATTGTTTCATCGTTTTGAATTTGATAGCCACCATTCCTTATACAATTCATGAAATATGCCTTGTTGAGTTTTCGGTTATCAGAGAGATGATGGGGGTCTTCTTCTACAAGAATGGTGAATTTTGTTTTGAGCGTATTTGTTGCATTGTGTGCATCTGTTGTCT
>CAYQWU010000073.1:0-4022 GCA_964421335.1 uncultured Candidatus Peribacteria bacterium | reverse complement strand
TCGCTGATGTTTTTCAGAGTAGGAAATTCACCCCTCTCCAGGCCAAAAATGGTGCTGAAGGTCTCAAGATAGCACTTAAGGAGCATCCTGATATGATCATCCTCGACCTGCTCATGCCAGAAGTAGACGGTATGACGGCATTTGAGAAAATCAGGAAAGATTCCTGGGGTGCAAAAGTCCCTGTGATCATCCTCACGAATTTGAATCCTACAGCTGAAACACTTGTAACAGAAGTTATCACTTATGAGCCTCTTTTCTATCTCATAAAATCAGATTGGAAACTTCACGATATTGTAGATAAAGTTGAGTCAACCCTCGGCATCAAGGCGTAGTCTATGAATAGCAAAAATCGCATTTTCAGATTTTTTACACTTTTCCTCAAAAGGAGATATTGGTTTTTGCTTATTCTAGTATTGATTCCTGTTTGGATTTTTCTCATTACCCCATTTCTCCTACAGATACCAGATGACTTCACTTATGAGGCGGACATGGTCTCAGTTGATAATTTCTATGATGAAAAACTGGGTGATTTCCGAGGAGAGCAGTACTCAGATACACAGTTTTCCTATGATGTTGTCGATAAGAGGGGAACACTACTCACTATCAAAAATGTATTTCATGTTCAGACACGAGAGGGTAAAACAATTTTTCGTACTGAACCTCTCTATGCTATCAATAGTCTGACAGGTCAACATGTGAGTGATGCTGGTGAGCGAGTCAGAAATGGGTACCTCTTTGCTCCTCGATGGCTCGGTGCCGAGGATACTTTTTCTTATTGGCATGTCAGCAACAACAAGTCTGTAACCATGCAGTATGCTGGAGAACGATTTTTTTATGGACTCCGACTTCTCAAGTATGAGAGTCAGTATCAGTGACCCCTCGATCAGACAGAATTTATGCATCATCTCCCGGGTGTTCCAGAGGAGAGAGGGGTAAAACTTGGGAACCGAATTTCTCTCTGGGTAGAGCCCATTTCTGGCTATCTCGTCAAATTCGAAGAACGCTCTGAAGATTATTTTTATTTCGATCAGAAAACGGGTAAAAAAATTGCCCCCTATAACCAGTTTCTCAATGTCTATACCGATGAGAGCTTCCGAGAGCATATCATAAAAGCGTGAGAAGCGAAAGAAAAGGTGATTCTCATACAGATAGTTGTACCGTCTGTTCTTTTGCTCGTTCTTATTGTCTTATTTCTCTTCTACAGATACCCGAAATCGTTTTTATTTTCTCGTGAATATGCATTGCCCGTGGTTGTTTTTATAGGGGGACTTGTCATTACTTTTTTTGTTTTTGCCTTTTCTCAGAAGAATATAGCAACCAGTGAAGAGAACAATTTTTCTATTCAGGCGACAGAGATAAGCCAGAGTATCAGAGACAGGATGGATATCTACATCAATGTTCTTCTCGGATGAAGATGATTTTTTGATGCTTCTACCTCTGTTGAGCGAGATGAGTGGAGAGCCTATACCCAATCTCTCGATATACAGACGAATTATCCTGGTATTCAGGGTTTTGGTTTTTCAAAAGTTATTTCACCTCAAGAAAAAGATGATTTTATCACATCTGTTCGGAGAGAGGGGTTCACAGATTTTGAGATTACACCGAAGGGTGTTCGTGATATCTACACATCAATACTTTTTCTCGAGCCCTTTGATGAGAGGAATAAGAGAGCTTTTGGATATGATATGTTTTCAGATTCTGTTCGGAGAAAGGCTATGATGCAGGCACGAGATTCTGGCAATCCTACTCTTTCACAGAGTGTCATACTCAAACAAGAGTCAGACACAAATGTACAGAAATGATTTCTCCTCTATGTCCCTATTTACAAAAAAGGCAGCAGTATAGTTCATGCTGCCGACCGGAATAAAAACATCTTTTGATTTGTATACAGCCCTTTTCGTATGGATGATTTCATGCAGTGAACAGTTGATATGCAGAAATACGATGTTGCATTCCAGATTTTTGATGGACTCAAGGCAACAGCTGATTCCAGAATCTATAGTTCTCTTTCTAATCCTTCACTCCTAGAAGAACAGGAAAAAACTCTATTCGGTACCCGAGAAACTCTCTCTATTGCTGGTCATCCGTGGACTGTGACATTCACCAATTCTCCAACATTTGAGAGGAATCCCATCTATACACGACTGTCCTATGGTGTCTTATTTCTTTGATTTTTCATCAGTTCTTTATTGTTTTTTGCACTTCATACTGTCACCAGCTCCAGGAAAAATGCTGTCATCTATGCGCAAAAGGTAAATAGGAAACTCCTCAAAAATATCACAGAACTCGAAAGTACAAAACAGACAGTCCTCAATACTCTCACAGATGTTGAGACACAAAAAGATAAGTTTTCTCAGGCTAATATTCGACTCAAGCTCGCCACAAAATCTGCTAAAATTGGTGTCTGGGAGTGGGATGTGGTAAAAAATAAAATTATCTGGGACACCCAAATGTATGCACTCTATGGCGTACACAGAGCGGATTTCTCCGGAGCATATGATGCATGGATTTCATGAGTACATCCTGAAGATAAGGAAAGAACAGATGCGATTCTCCGTGCTTCTCTCGAAGGGAAACAGCCATTTGACGCTAAGTTCAGAGTAGTATGGCCTGATCAGTCAATTCATGATATACGAGCTTTTGGTATGGTAGAGAGAGATGAAGCCGGTCATCCATTACGCATGGTGTGAGTGAATTGGGATATTACTCATGAGACCATAGTAGATAGACACAAAACAGAATTTGTCTCAGTCGCTTCTCACCAGCTCCGCACGCCTCTTACGGCTGTCAGCTGGTATACGGAAATGTTTCTCAATGGTGATACTGGTAAGCTCTCACAAGTACAAAAAAAATACCTCAAAGAGATATACAGCAGCAATAAGATTATGATAGATCTCGTGAATAAACTCCTCAATGTCTCTCGTATTGAGCTAGGAACTCTCAAAATAGAGTCAAAAAAGACCGATATAGTTGAGATAGCCGAGAATGTACTCCAAGAACTACAACAGTCTATCCGTGCCAAAAAACTCACTGTTACCAAGGATTTCGCCTCAGTTCCCAACTATGTGTCTGATCCGACTCTGATTCGTATGATTCTCCAGAATCTCCTGGATAATTCTATCAAATACACTCCTACATCTGGCAAGATATCATGTAGTATCAGCATACAGAAGGGTAATCTCACGATAGAGATAGCTGATACAGGTTGTGGAATACCAAAATCTGTCCAAAAAGAAATATTTCAGAAATTCTTCCGAGCGCACAATGTCCGAGATATCAATGGTACAGGTCTGGGCCTCTATATAGTGAAATCTGTTGTCGAAAAACTTCATTGAACAATGTCATTTACTTCTCTTTCCTCAACAGATAAGCTCACCAAAAAACAACACAGTGGTACGACATTTACTGTCACGCTCCCGTATAAGCTATAAAAACCCCTCTTTTTATAGAGGGGAGTGTGTTCGATGGTGTGATGGTGATTCTGGTGGGAACGCTGGGAATCGAACCCAGGACCATCACCTTAAAAGGGTGCTGCTCTACCGATTGAGCTACGTTCCCATCACGACTATCGTGGCGTGACTATATTAAAAAAAAATCATTTGTCTACCCTATTTTCCTGCTTGTTATTTGACCTATAGAGGAAAGCGTGTTATTGTAGTACAGTAATCTCTCTTTATGCGACGATATCTCCCACTTTTATCTCTCCTTTTCCTCATACCTATGAGTGCTTCTGCTATTACAGTCAGCTGTAGTAGCATCGCAGAAGCATCGAGTTGTACTCGTTGTTTCCGATTTGATCTCGGGGGAACCAATTCAGCCAATAACATTTTCGTTCCTCGAGCGAGCATCCCAGCGGGTCAACAAGAGTATATAGATCTCGGGAAAAGCACGATTTCTGGCTCTACTTATCAGGGTGCGAGTGTGTCTCCTACTGGAAATATCACCAATAATTTTGACCGATTTGGTAATGGTCCAAATGCTACAGCATCATGGGTCTGGGCAAAAACAAAAGCTGGTCAAGG
>CAYQWU010000072.1:2043-4103 GCA_964421335.1 uncultured Candidatus Peribacteria bacterium | reverse complement strand
TATGCAGGGGCCTGCAAAGCCCCGTAGTCCGGTTCGACTCCGGATGGTGCCTCCATTACCGACATTTCATCATTTTACTAGCACATCTAGGACCTCAAAAGAGCTTAAAATAAAGCTCTTTTTGGTACTCGCAGAAATTTCTCTTCTTTTATACTTTTTTCCAAGCTCTTGCTGATGTATGTTTTATAAAGGTCGTAGCAGGGGTAAAATCTAAAAATTTTGATTGCTTCCCTATAAGGTTATTTGCAAAATATTGATAATCCATATTAAAGCTTACCAATCGTATATTTCTTTTATGGGCTAAGTATGCATTTATACATATATCAAACGGGATTATATCTTCTGGCTTTAATTGTCTTCCCAAATTCTTGGCTTTTAGTTCATTTACTTTATTAAAAAGCATTTTTATTAGATAATTTCTATACGGAAACCACACACGATGAAAATGATATACATGGTCTCACAGCATCACACACCTCTCTGTTCTTTTCTTATCGTGTGAGTTATGCTCACTATCACGACGAAAATATCAACCTCTAAATCAAAACCATATAGAGAAAAAGAAACCAAATCCTAAACGAGCCTTGGTAATATTCGATGAATGTAGTTCGTATGTATTGGATTCAAAAAATACTAAACCTACTTCTGACATGCTAACAAAATCATTTCTTCTTGTAGCATAAATGATAATTGTCTCGTCTATAAAAATTTTAGGTTTACTTGGTACTTCTTTCTGTTCAATCATATTCCTTTTCAGAAAAGTATCGTGCAACTCATTTTTGTTTTATCTTATTGCTTATATCCTTATAATTTTTGTATTCTTGTAATGCGATTTTTATTATTTTTATCATAAATTTATATTATTATACTATAAGTATTAATGCATTTTGCAATCATTTAAAATCAGTATTAATATTGGCAGTGTCTGATAAATACTCTGAAATATTTATAAATACTTGTTTTCTTTTTCTGTGGTCGTAGTTTCCTACCGCTTCACTTCGTACCAGTCGATTTTCCTGGTGGTGTACATGAGGATACCGAGGATAGCGAAGACTGCGAGACTACCAATGAGGAGCGCATAATCCTCTGACTGGAGTATGACGAAGACGAGGGCATAGAGGACCGCGAGAATACCTCCGACGATCTGAGCGTATTTCCACTCATGGCAGATAGCCTTCGTGTAGAGCGTTATAAGTGAGATGGTGGCGAGAGCTGAGACGATGTATGCAGGATTAAATCCTATATGCTCCGAGAGAGACAGGAGGAGTGTGTAGAACACCACAAGAGCAAATCCTACGAGGAGATACTGGAGGACATGTATCGGTCGACCTCGGACGACTTCCATGAGGAAAAATGCGAGGAAAGAGAGGCCGATGATGAGGAATGCGTATTTGATAGAACGAGTGGATTTGTCATAATGATCGACCACTTCTATGAGCTTGACGCCAAATACTGAATCACCAATATTCACAGAATTGTAGCCAGGAGCCATGCTGGGTGATGAAGTGGCGTAGCCTTTTTCTTCGAGATAGACACTATCGTTGTCGTAGTCCACTGACTGTGGGACATACTGGAGCTGATAACTCGAACTATCCCAGTGTTGTGGGAAATTTCTGTTAAAATCTGTCACAGTCCAGCTCGCCTGAAAATTTTTGCCACTTACTTCTCGCTTCGTCGGGAGGAATGCTCCGTTGAAACTCGGAGATGGCCATGGACCCGCGACACTCACAGTGGTGGTCTTACCGAGTGGAACAAATGATATCTGTTCGCCTCCCTTGAGAGAGATATCTATCGTGAGAGAGATAGCGGCATTTGGATTCAAGGCTACTTCACGACTGACTCCAGAACTGATGACATCGGAAGTTATGAGCCCCGGCTGGAAACTCAGAGGCTTACTGTCAAGCGTCGCGGTAATGGATTTTTCTATACCCTTCATGTCGGTGATTCCGTAGGAAATGACAGCTCTATTCCATTGGAGAGCTGTGCGAAAACTCGCTGGAACAGTATTGGTGAGAGGTTCGTATTTTGCCTGTATAGCGTCGGCACTCGTATAGACGATG
>CAYQWU010000072.1:0-2033 GCA_964421335.1 uncultured Candidatus Peribacteria bacterium | reverse complement strand
CTTTCTCTCCTCGGGAGCCAACTCGGACGACACAGAGAGAGTGTTTGGGAGGAAATGGTAGTAGCGTGTTTGCTTGTCTGCATTTATGTAGGGCACAGAGATGATGGGGCCAGTGAGCACCTGATTGGCTCCCCACTTCGACATGATCTCATTGCGTGCTTCGGTGGCACGGTTAGATCTCTCGTAGATGGTACTGCTGAGCATAGCCGTCGGTATCATCATGATGAGGAGGAGTACTATACAGAGGAGTACTTTGAATGCGACAGCATTCCGTTCAAACCATGTAGTCATAAAATTATATATAAGAAATGAGCTCTCATTATACTCTCTCTGGATAATAGGAAAGGGTGAAAAGCTTGACTAGGATTTGGTCTAGAATATGCAGAAATTCCCCTCTTTTGATGGAAGGGAAATCTGCGAGGCATATTATTGCCGCCTACTCATGGGATAATTAGCGTATCCCGTTTGAGAGGTCGAGCTTACCTGCTGCGTCAAGGTCGGATGATATATCGAGGTCCGCTGATCCAGATCCATTATCATGTGATCCTGAACCAGAGACAGAACTATTACTGTTCACTTGTGCCTGGACTGATCCTGCGACAGAACCTGCAGCCGAAGTAGCTGCATCACTCACTGCTTCACCATCGACTTTTATCTTGATGTCTGCATTTGCGTCACCATCTACATCGGCATTATGAGTGCCTTTTGAGGTCATCGCATTGATGGCAGTTGTGAGACCACCTTCGAGAGATGTCGCAGCTTCTGCTTTTCATTCTGCCTGAAGTCTCACAATAATTGATTGAACTTTTTCGACAGAAGTCTGAGATCGAGTCTCTATATCTGTTTCAACTTTTGTAGTCATCTCGGCACGAGCCTCGAGTTCAGCCCGCTCAGCTGCACGGCGTTCAATCTTTTCAATTTCCCATCGAGCATCTGCTTCAGCACCGATACTGAGTGCACCTCGGACAGATTCGTTGACTCCTATTTTAAATGCATAGAGAGCATCGCCAGGAACAGAGCGTTCTGCAGCAAATGAAGTACCCGTGATAGAGGCGATAATGACGAGCATTGTCGCAAATATTTTTGTATTAACCATATTTTTGTGGTTAGGATATAAAGGTGAGGGCGGGGTGTGTGCCTCTCACACAGTATGACGATTGGCGTCGTCCATTCTTACATTTTCGTCAGGAGAAATATGAGAAAGCTCTATTTTATCAACAATATTAGCCCACATCTGAGTCTTTTTCTCAGGGGGGAGAGTGATGTCTCTGGTGATGTTGGGAAATATTTTCATATATTTAGAGTGAGTAGTTAAACAAGTCTGAAACTTTTTGTTTGAGTCTATGGAGCCTGACGGTGAGAGCGTTTGTGTCGAGGTCGAGCATTTCCGCGATTTCTTTGGGCGTGATGTCTTCGACAAAACGCAGGAGGAATATATCCCGGTCGGGGACCGGCAACTCATCCAGTATCCCATACATACGCTCCATCTCAATCTGCGCTAGCGCTTGTCTCTCGGGCGAAGATGATGAGCTGGGAATGTCATCATTTTTTTCCATCATTCCATCGAGTGATTCAATCGATACTTTTCTGGACTGGTCGATGATGAGATTTGTGGCGATGCGGAAAATAAATGATTTCAGGTTCTCTATATTCTTTCACTTCTCGAGCTCCACTCCTGCCCGGTAAAATGACTCTTGCACCATATCAGTCGCTGCCATCTCGTCCCCGTGGAGACGAAATAAACACAATCGATAGAGCATATCAGCATATTTCTCGAAGCACTCCTTGAGCTGGAGCTCATTGTTTGTCTGCATAGGAAGAGGGTAATGAAAACATTGTATGTATAGCAATCAAATTTGAAATAATAAGTCCGTGTACTTTGTATGACGGATAGGTCTCCCTTTTCTTACATTTTTGTTCTTCTCTTGCAATAAATGCCTTTTCGTTATCCTCTTCGTAGTATTTCTTTATTCATAAATATGCCCAATCCTACAGTCACTCTCCACACCAATCATGGTGATATCACGCTCGAA
>CAYQWU010000071.1:0-4121 GCA_964421335.1 uncultured Candidatus Peribacteria bacterium | reverse complement strand
CTAATATTCCGAAAATTGCTCCAATACTCGTGATGATATTTGCGATGTGTTTTTTCATAGCGAAGGTGATTCTCACTCTAGTATTCGGATAAATAGTTATTATCAAAGTTCTCCCCTCTATATTTCCTCTTTTTTTATTTTTTAGCTGAGCATTTTACTGATTTTTTTTGTCGCTTTTATCACGCTCTGCAGTATGAGTTCAGGTATGATGATTCATCGTTTGATGAGATTTTCATCAATATTCCAGAGCCATCTGGTATCGACCATTTTGATGCCCTCTCATGGTGTGACAAAAATATTTTCTGTATGGAGAAACCATTGTCACCAGTGTTTTGGATCGTTTGTGGGACGAGTGTCTGGGATTTTCCCTGTTTGGATATAGAAGACGAGCATGAGGATACACAGGAGATATATCTGTGACAATTCTTCGCGGGTGAAATCCTCGAGCTTCTTGTCCGACAGGGGATTTCCAGATATGAACTCTTGAGCGATGTAGGATGTTTCTTTGCCTCTATTTTCTGGAGAAATTGCTGTACCGTAGCTCATATATTCCCGAGGAAGGAAATTATGAAATACTGGAAAATTTTTACTAAAATTTTCGGGGAGATGTATATCAAATCTCCCACGGAGTATGCCACGAAAAATATCGAGATTCCATCTGAGACCAGTCTGAAAATGCCTCATTGCTTCGTAATCCTGATAATAGCTGTAGCTCTCATCAAAAAAACCAAAATATCTCGCGAGAACGAGATATTCTTGATACTGTCTCCATGTTTCTTCTCGGGTGGGGAGAAATTTATACGAAAAAGGGCTGAGCAGTTTCTGGAGAGGTTGCCCATGAATGCTCTTTGTTCAGAAAATAGTGGGGATATCTATGTCCCAGCGGCCTTCTTTTATTACCCAATCAGATCCGTCTATACGAAACGCCCGTGAGAAAAATCATTTTCCCAGGAGTGAACAGCTGTATGCATCGCATATTTCTCGGAAATCTATCGTGTCACATTCCTCGATACAGGTGATCTGATGTGTTCGGAAAAGCGATTCGAGATTATCCATACTTATTGGAGTATATCATTTATTTGTCCGATGTCATTCAGAGCTTGTTTTTTTGCTTCTCATGACATGATGAGAGGTTGTCCGTAATTCTCTATCATCACTGGATGTAGCTCTACTCGGTCGAGCTGTACTGTTCCATCTTTTTTCGAGAGAAAGACTTGTATGGCGAGACCTGTTTTTGTCTCGTTGCTAAAATCCTGATCAAAAACAAAGTTTCCCAGGGAATAAAATATATATTTTCATTTGTAGAGCTCAATTCCCTGAGTCCAGTGAGGATGTCCACCGATGACCATATCGGCACCATTTTCTATTGCGGTTTTTGCGAAACTCTTCTGTAGTTGTGTCGGAGTACGACTGTATTCCTGTCCGCCGTGCATATTTATGATGACATAATCAGCTACTTTCTTTGCTTTTTCAATCGCTGTCTTGAGCTTCTGTGTGTCCTGCATTCGTGCAATAAACTCATTGAGTGTACTTCAATCATCATTTGCAGAAGCGTATGAAGCACCGACAAAGGCTATCTTTATGCCATTTTTTTCGATAATTTTTGGTGTCCAGGCTTCCTCCAGGTTTATTCCTGTACCAATACTTGTTATTCCTATTTCATTGAGTAATTTTTCTGTTGTTCTGAGTCATGATTCTCCCTGATCGAGAGCATGATTATTTGCGAGATTGATGATGGCGAATTTCATATCCGGCAATGTCTGTATCAGCTTCGGAGGAGCATTGAAAATCATAGTTTCTTCATACGAGTAGAGCGCCGTTCCGTTTGTAGGAGACTCGAGATTTCAGATATTGAAGTCACTTTGTTTTAAAAAATTACCTATATTTTCCCACGCCCAGTTTGGATTTCCTGATTTTTCTGTTTTTCTCGCTACGAGTCTGGAGAGCATGATATCACCCACAGCTACGAAATTCACCTTCTGTTCTTCGACTATTGTCTGCGCTTCTGGATATGGCTTCTGATGAGCTCTATATGACATGGCAAATACTCCGATACTCACCAAAAACCCCACCATTGTGAGCCCGAGAGAGAATCCTATTTTGAAGTCGATTTTGAGAGCCATAGCTTCCCGTCATAGTAATCTTTTTTTGTATTTTACAAACACTCTCCGCATATGATAAATCCCTTACCAAATAATTCTCTTATAAGTCAATTATTTACCTACAAAAAATATGATATATATGGCTCAAAACATTCATTTTTGGATATAATGTTTCTATGAAATGACTTATCGCTCCCCAAACCCGTCAGTTTATTGTCTATATTTTTGCTACTCTCGTAGCCTTTCTCCTCATCTGGATTGTCTACCTCTTGCGTGATTTGATAGGTTTATTTTTGGTGGCTTGTTTCTTTGCACTTCTCTTGAGTCCTTTTGTCGGTCGTCTGAAGAAGTGGAAAATTCCTGATGTACTCGGAATATTGATTACTTTCTTTGGTCTTTCCCTCATTGTGAGTCTATTTTTGCTCTCTATTGTTCCTGTTTTTGTGGGTCTCGCAGAAGATTCAAAAATCTATATCGTGAATACTGTCAGTGCCTTTGAAGCTCAGGCTCGTGCGAATTTCCCACTTCTGGACGCTCTCCCATTTAATCTCGGCTCTCTCGTTCGTAATGAAGTGAATATTGAGGGTATTCGATGATTTATCGTGGATGATAATCGTGCCCAGTTTGTCATGGATGGACTCCTCGGGAATATCGATCTCGTCAGGAACTTTATCCAACAATCAGTGGGACAATTCTCGACTATGAGTCTCTCATTTGCTTCTGGCGTGACGACGGCCGTGACGACATTTTTCCTCTTCATTTTGCTGACATTTTTTATTATCCTCGAGCGTCGAGTGTTCCTCCGATGGTTTTTTGCGATACTTCCGTCTGATCTCGGACATTATTTCCGTAGCCGACAGAGGACTATAGGTAATGCGATTCATGCATGGCTCAGATGACAGCTCCTCTTGGCACTTTTTATGTTTGGTATCAATCTCCTCGGTCTTTTCATCGCACAGCTTCTCGGACTTCCTGTGACGCATATTTTTTCACTCGCACTCATCGCTGGTGCTATGGAATTCGTCCCATATCTGGGTCCTGTTATCGCTTTTGTTCCAGCATTTCTCATGGTTCTCGTGAGTCCTGAAGTGAGCATATGGGCGATAGGCGGTGTCATAGGTCTCTATATCCTCTTCCAGCAATTAGAAGGGAATATCATGGTCCCGCTTGTCATGAGTCGTACACTGAGTCTCTCTTCACTCTATATCCTCATTGTGACCCTCGTCGGAGCTGCTCTCGGCGGTATACTCTGAGTCCTCCTCGCTATCCCACTTGCTTCCATCCTGCATATATTTTATCATGATTGGATGCACTATCGACATAGTCTCAAAGAGGCAGAGTAGGTATGTGGTACGCCGATGAAAATACTCTCCGATATAGTGAATGATGAGGTCATCTTCAGCTCTCTTATTTGGTGCCCGATTGGTCGCTCGCATCTCGTGAGATCATCACTATTTCTCCTCTTTCGCAGGAATATAGGGGTTATGATGATTGGGTACAGCGTTATCCTCGTGAGGACGAAATTCGTCTCGTTATAGCTACCATCAATTCTCTCGTTGATTCGCCTCGTCCTGTTCATCTATCTGGGATTTCGTGCGAGGAGAGCATAGAGCTCATCTCTGAGTATTATCATGCACAAGGATATGAAAATACCGAGACGAAGAGTTATTCTATTCCAGGAGATACACTCTTGACGGTCAATGCTTCACTGAGACACATTCTCTGGTGTGAAAAAGATAAAACATTTCTCTCAAAAAAAGACACTTCAGGAATTCCATATTATGCGATTTCACCACCAGTCCGATCACCATCAGATCTCCGCACGATTCAGCAGGCTGCTCGGAGCGGTATTATCATGGGTATTTCACTTTTTCCTGGAGATGAAGTCTATTTTTCACAGGTCTTTGAGAAACAAATTCTCACCCCTTTTCAATTGGCTCAGTTGATTTTTTATCGCTGGAAACGGTTTTGATTTTCTGGTGAAGAACAGAATTTTTCCCTTCCTTTTCCTGATTTTTC
>CAYQWU010000070.1:1276-4141 GCA_964421335.1 uncultured Candidatus Peribacteria bacterium | reverse complement strand
GAAACCAACGGAAATAATCCAAGTAGGTGGACACGATAAAAATCCAGACAATAAAATCTTCATCTATACTTGCCCCGGTATTTAGTTTTTTTCTTCCTCTATCTGTACCATCTTCTTCTGAGCAAGTGCCTCATCCCAGAGTGCGAAATCAATAGAAGGTATGATGGCATTGAGTGCATCACCTTTTGTGAGTACAGGATAACTGAGGATACGCCAGACATATTCTTGCCTTTTTTTGAAACAATACGACGAGAAATATTTCGCAGAAGACTGGGTGCAAGCGAGGTCAGTTTCGAGCAATTTTTTTATTTCGGTAGAGTTCTGAGCTCAGAATTGAATCGGGGTCGTGTCGAGTATGAGCTCACGAGATAACCCTGTGACAGGATTATAGGAAACGCGTGACACAGGCGTGTAGTATCCACTATTATAATACTTAGCACCATTTGGAGCCATTTTTTGACCCATGAAGTACAGGTATTCGAAATCTTCAATTTTTTGCCATTCAGTACGGTATTTGGTATCTTTCTGGGTCTTGAATTGTTCGAGGGATTCCTCGGTATAACTCGGTAATACTACCCCCGCGAGACGAAGTGTGAACATGAGCTCAAATGCGTCCCTCTGTTCGCTATCTACATAAGCAGTCCGATTGATAGGAAGCTGTCGCAGGACAGATTCAAATGTGGGACTCTTGGAATCTCCTGGAATAGTCGTATCTGTGAGTCTCTTGTGGTAAATAGCCCATATATGAAGCCGAGCATATTCATCCCAGGTGAGAGGATGATCACCATCAAAGAGCGTTCTCGGCGTGAGAATACCATACTTGAGAAGATGCTTCAGAGCATCCTGAAATTCTG
The DNA here is from genome assembly GCA_964421335.1 of uncultured Candidatus Peribacteria bacterium. GTDB lineage: Bacteria > Patescibacteriota > Gracilibacteria > BD1-5 > JAGOOR01 > JAGOOR01. The sequence goes on along the minus strand of CAYQWU010000070.1, from coordinate 3,287 downwards.
ATGATTGTTTCTCTACATCGGTATAGGCCACCCGTGAAGACGATGTGCCAAAATCGGTATCACCTCTATCAGGCAGAACAACATACTTATCTAGATGCTGTATCATCAGTGTAGAAATGTCTGATTTCTTATTTTTATCAGTGAGGAAGATGAGCGAGAGAAAATGAGAGTCATCTTTACCTATGATGAGCATTGCCTCACAGAGTGAGACTGTATGAGTGGATTTTTTCTCATCGGTCACAGTAGACCAGTTATTCGTATCGCACGCGATAAATCCCTCGTGACCGCGATAAGTGATAAGTCTGGACTCAGTATTTTCAGAGAAATAGGAAACTTCATTGAGCTTTGCGAGGAGCTCGCTCGCACTCGTATCCGCAGTATAAAAAGAATTGGGAACAACACTCACCTGTGCGTAGCTCCAGAGATTCCCTAAGTAGGTACGCATAGTGAAGAGGTCATCGTAGGATACCGTAAGCTCAGAAATAACACCATTGTAGGGGAAGAAATTTGAACGGAAATCAACCAGAGATCATACTCCAGGCTTCACAGTCAAGTCAGCACGAGCTATACCTACCTCGGACGGAGAAGGGAATGAAAATTCACCCGGAAAAGAAATACCAGCGAGAAATGCTGTGAGATTTTTCTGAATATCTGGATAGGTCGTCTCTGTCGAAAATGGTGTAGAGAGTTGTAAGAGGAGGAGATTCCACTCGTTAATTATTTTGAAATACACATACTGGGTTTTCGTTTTATCGCCTCCCGTGTTCCCAAGTGTATCAACAGCATAGAATGACTGACCACCTATTGTGACAGTACGAAATTTCACATCCTGAGAGAAAGGAAAGAATGACTGACTCGCCAGAAAATATCTGATTTCTTCAGGTGTCTGAAGTCTGGGAGTGGCAAAGTGCATCACAGAAAAAGCGTAAACAGCAGTCGTATTTTCCTCTGATATTTGGCCCTCGATGACAGAACCTGGGATATAGGTCGAGATATTGTATTTCTGGGGTAGATTGATAGTGATGAGCTTGTCGACGATTTTCTGCCCCTGTGTAAAAGTATCTATAGACTGAAGGAAAGCAGGAAATTTGGGACTATTTGTCTGGATTTTCTTGGTGGAAGTAAGTCCTGACTGGATGAAGTCCTGTGCTTCGCGGATAGAGAGAGAATACCCCAGGGCAGGGTCAGAAGAACCACCAATGAGAAAAGTATTGACGCCTACCATCTTCCCGTCTCGGATAAGAGGCCCGCCAGAATTGCCGCCTGCGATGAGTGTATCAGTCTTGATATAGGTATTATAATTGTACGAGTATGTCCCCGAGACAATTCCCTGTGTCTCTGTGATCGTATTCGCACCAACCCACGGATATCCACGAGCGATCACTGCATCCCCCGAATTGGGAATATAGGAATAGTCGAGAGGAAGTGTGGTAAAAGTCGTAAAATTAACAGGACGACCAAATATATCGGTCGGATCAATCTGCAACAAAGCGATGTCCTTCGTCGTATTTCTCGAGGTAACAGAAGCGGTATAGTGACACTTTGGTGGCAGTGTGGGATTCTCGGTGATACAGACTGAGAAATCATCCGATATCCCCCCGAATCCATCATCTACCACATGACTATTTGTGAGTATATGACCTGCTGAATCTATGACAGATCCACTCCCCCATCACTGAAGGGAAAAATACATTCCCAGAGGCTCTTTGTACGAGATGACCTGAACGACAGGAGACGGCGAAGCTAGCGCCAGAGAAGAAAGAAAAAATAAAAAAGAAGAAAGGAGGATGATTTTTTTCATAAGATTACTGGAGGAAAGATTCAAAAGCGAAGAATTATTAAAAATTCTTCATTGAAAATTGTACATTAAAAATTAATAATTGAGTTAAAGGTTCGGGCACTGGACAGCGATAGTCTCCCAAGCAAGAATAGAAGTCTCACTATTTCCATCGAGGAATATATCAAAATACTCAGAGCAAATTCGTGTTTGCTCATCCTGCATCTTCTGAGT
>CAYQWU010000070.1:0-1176 GCA_964421335.1 uncultured Candidatus Peribacteria bacterium | reverse complement strand
CGAGGACGAGTCGTCTTATTGGCTCTGGTGACAAATGAGTTATCCGCACCGAGCTCAAATGCTCGACAAACCCATGCATCAACTGAAGAAGGGTTAAATGTTGCATCCGTGAAATACCCACGACACACATAATCTTTTGGTAAATCTACGCCTGAGAGCCGGAGAGCGGTACCGATGAGTTCCTGACGAAGCATAGAATCATCCAACCGATAGAGCCCGTTATCTTCTTGAGAAACAATGAGTCCAGCCTGAGCAATGAGGTTCGCTCGAGCCATATCATCGCTGGAATAACCAAAGGCGACAAAAGTACAGAGTACAAAATACAGAGTACAGAGTTTGAGGAAGAGTTTTTTCATACAGGCTCTATTGTAGTCTGAGGGAGAGAAAATCAAACTAAAAATCCCCAACCTCTCGGTCGGGGATTTTTGTTTGGCGTTTCTTTTATTCGTCGTCTTCTTCGAATTTAACACCTCGCTCAGCACGGATTTTCTCAGTGATAGCAGCAGGAACTGGTGCATAGTGAGAAAACTCCATCGCATAGGTAGCACGACCTTGAGAATTTGATCGGAGAGCTGTTGAGTATCCAAACATTTCTGAGAGAGGAATGTGAGCCTGGATGATTTTTGCCATACCACGGTCACCCATCTCATTAATCTGTCCTCGCTTACCATTGACATCACCGAGGATATCACCCATGTACTCTTCTGGAGTATTGATTTCTACTTTCATGACAGGCTCGAGGAGGATAGGCTTCGCTTTTTTTGAAGCTTCTCGGAAACATTTAGAGGCAGCGATACGGAATGAGAGTTCATTTGAGTCGACATCATGGTACGAACCAAAAGTAAGTGTTGCCTGGACATTCACAAGTGGGTATCCAGCGATAACACCTCGCGCATAGGAAGCATTGAGACCTTTTTCGACACCAGGGATGTATTCTCGTGGGATGACTCATCCTGAAATCTCATTGATAAATCTGTTTTCATCCTTGTATTCTTCTGGTTCAGCCTGTCGCATAGCCTCTGTGATAGGTTCAAATGTGATGATGACATGACCGAATTGACCACGACCACCAGTCTGCTTCTTGTATGAGTATTCCTGATCCTTGACCCCTTGAGTAATAGTCTCACGGTAAGCTACCTGAGGAGCACCGACATTACATTCGACCTTGAATTCACG
>CAYQWU010000069.1:0-4213 GCA_964421335.1 uncultured Candidatus Peribacteria bacterium | reverse complement strand
AAAAAGGATGATTTTTCGGATGTGCTCACAGAGGGGTAAGAATCCGAAGACACTTTTTGCAAATTGTAGACTATAATCAAGCTTTCTCGTTTGAAAAGGGTATCCAAGGGCATATAATTGCCTCATGAATACTCGTAAGAATCTCGACTGGGGAAGTGTCCTCTTTATGTCCATTTACCATGGATTATTAGTTATTTTGACGCCATTTTATTTCCTTTCTGGTTCTTTTAGCTGGACAGCACTTATGGTGGGGATTTGTCTCTACATCCTCGCTGGTCTCGGTATCACGGCGGGTTATCATCGATTCTTTGCTCACAAGACCTACCAGGCACATCCAATCATTGAGATTTTCTACCTCCTACTCGGATGTCTGGGATTTGCTGGTTCTGCGGCGACCTGGTCCTATGACCACCGGATTCATCATGCAAAGACTGACACCGATGAAGACCCATATAGTATCAAAAAATGATTCTTCTATGCTCATATGGGGTGGTTCCTCCTCAAGCGTCCATCCATGGACCCGACCAAAATTCCGGACCTCTGGGCGAGTAAATGGGTTCGCTTCCAACACAACAATTATCGTTTTATAGCGCTCAACCTGAACCTCATTATCGTCTTTACGATGGCGATGGCGACCAACTGGTTCTCGAGTTTCTATTTCTGTTTCCTCGCATGGATGTTTGTCTTTCATCATTCGATGTTTTTCATCAATTCTCTGGCTCATACCTGGGGTTCAAAGACCTACGCAAAAGAGCTCACGGCTGTCGATAATTTCATCCTCGCATTTCTCACTTTCTGAGAGGGGTATCACAACTATCATCATGCCTTCCCAAACGACTACAGAAACGGTATATCGTGGTATCATTTTGATCCGACAAAATGGCTCATCTGGACCCTCGAAAAGCTTCATCTGGCGAAAAATCTCCGCTCTAAAGACGGCCTCATAGTTCGCGCAAATCTCATCCAGAAAGACCTCAAAATGGTTGTGGAGACTTTGAGACAAAAACTCCCAGATATTCATGCTCGTGAGAAAATACAGGCTTGATTTGAGAATCTCGCTCAGGATTTTGAGCAGAAAGTCGACGAACTTCACCGACAGCTCCATATCTACCGAGAATTACTCGCGGATAAAAAATCAGAAGCCCTCGCCCGACTCAAAAAAATCGAGTGTCTCAGTATTCAAAAAGAACTCCAAAAATCCTGGAAACTCTGGAAGGAGATGGTGGACAGATTTGACCACCAGTATGTGCTTATTGAACACTAGAAAACTTCAAACATTACAGGATGTTCGAGTCTTACTTATTCTTGCCGATAAAACGGACAAGGAATAATATAATCGCAATGATGATGAGGACATGGATAAAGCCTCCTAGAGTATAAGAAGTGACAAATCCGAGTGCCCAGAGTACGATGAGAACGATAGCAATAGTTTCTAACATAGTGGGAAATTAAGAAGTAGATATATCAGTGTATCCCGTTAATAGCTAAAGCAAGAGGAAAAGTACTTTGAAAATAAATTCCGGTGAATAATTTTTTGAAGGGGAGTCTTTTGTAGAGAAATGGAAGATTATTATATGACATTATAGGGCTGAGTATGAGTTGATTTGTGATATTATTAATTATAATAATTAAATGAATCGTCAGAATGACTTTAAGTATTTATGAGCAGTAGTGTGAGCAGCAGGACTAGAACAGGCTGTTTTAGAAGTTGTAGAAAAATATTCTTGAAACGCGTATGATATTGTAGAAGAAGTTGGATCGCTCTATATAGTTGATGAAAGGAGAAATTTTTCGCCCCTGAATATACCCGATATTTTCTCTGGTCTTGACCTTCGATGAAAAGAAATTGTCTTCTGAGGGCGAAGCATACTACCAGAAATATATAATCAGGTATATCTAAATTCTCAAAAAGAAAGAATAAGAAAAGCAAAGGAGTCAGCTGATCCAGCTGACTGGTGGAAGGAATAATATATAGACAAAGTATTTTTAATGAACAAATGGCAAGAAAACGACATTCAATCGCATTTTACATCTAGAAGATCATTTTTTAAAAAAATAGCTCATGGTCTTCCATTCTTTTCTTCAGCAGTTTCCTCTGCAGTTTCATGAGTATTGATGGGGCCTTGGGAGACTGTTTATAATATTGCAGGTGAGGCCCAAGATAAATTGAGCGATACGAGTATTCTTGAGTCTGTAGTGAGTAGGGATTTGTCTGTACCGGGAGGAGTACCTATGACATTTGTATGAATCATTCATATCCCAAACCAAGCTTCCCAAATTTGACAGAAAATAGATCAGATATTACAATGACAGCATTTCGATGTAGTACTCACAGAAGGGCATTTAGAGAAATATATGCCACCAGGACTACGAGAATGAGCTATAGATATAGACCGATCACCAGCAGCAGACGATCTTATTTCTCTTATGTCAGTTATTAATCTCGTTATCTGTCATCAACTCAATATAAAATCAGATCGAGAGAAATTTATCAAAAGGCGTCTGGCTCTTATGTACTTCCTAACGGCTTATAATTTGTTATCGCCCTCGAGCATAATCAAGATATGTATTGCAGCGATATTTTGAAAAGTTAAAATTCCACCATTCTTGAACCTCGATTATACCTCAGATGGTCGTTCAGTATTTATGCTACAGGAATGCATCAAATACGCTCGAGAATGAAAAAAGGTACTTTTTTTATCTGGCTGAGCACATACGAGAGATGCACAATGGTATTGTGATCATCCTGAGATATTTGAAGTAAAGAAGGGGGTAAATGAATTTATGTACCGTTGGTTACACGAGCTTGGAAGATAGTTTAAATAAATTAGCTCAAAAAAATCTCTACCTTTCAGTAGAGATTTTCATGTGTATCGAATGGTGGGCCGAGAGGGGGAACTGCGAGCAAGCGAGCAGTGAGTCAACCCGACCCTGAGTTTGCGAAGGGGAGTGGTTCGAATCCCTTAAATAAAAAAATCTCCACCAGTGTTGATGAAGATTTATTTTGAGTCATATGGTGGGCCGAGAGGGATTCGAACCCCCGAAGGTAGAACCAGTGGATTTACAGTCCACCCCATTTGACCGCTCTGGTATCGACCCAAGTTCTGTGATAATAAAATGGAGCCACCAATCGGGTTCGAACCGATGACCTACGGTTTACAAGACCGTCGCTCTACCAGCTGAGCTATGGTGGCACAAGAGGGATTGTACAAAAAGATAGTAAATTGCAAATTTTTGTACTTTTTCCTCTCATACTCTGGGCATGTTGTGTTGATGGCTTGAGTTGTGCAAAAAGAATGTATGATATTACCCTACAGGAATAATAGAAATCAGCCGTCATTTTAAAAAACATTCCATGGAGGTGTACATTTTTATCTTTTTTATTGGTTTATTCTGCAGTATTTTAGGGAGTGCTGGATGAGGAAGTGCTCTCATCACTGTACCGCTTTTGACATTACTAGGGATAACACCAATGCAAGCCATAACCACTTCAAAGGTTTGAGCACTAGGCACACTACTCTCTGGTTTGTATAGTTTTGCTCGGGCTGGGAAGGTAGATAGGAAAATTGGTGTCGCCTGTGCAGTATTTGCTTTCGTATGATCCCTCGTCGGTTGATTTATACTCATTAATATCAATGAATCCCTGCTGGAGGGAATTTTTGGTATTTGCACGCTCATCATTATTTTTCTCATGGCCATGAGAAAGAGAATCTATGCGACTAAAATAAAATTTCCACATTGGCTGGCTCGTTGGAAGTATAACATTGGATATCTCTCTTTTTTTCTTGTTGGGATGTGGTGAGGACTTCTCGCTGGGCAAGCAGTCATAGCTACACTCGTTCTCGTTGAGCTTTTTGGGAAGTCCTTCTCAGAGGCTTCGGGGACACGCAAATTGACAGGTCTTGCAATTGTAATAGGAGCTCTCTGAGTTTATGCATTCTGAGATATTATACGATGGGATTACTGATTCACTATTCTCTGAGGCACACTCCTTGGTGGATATTTATGAAGTGAATTTTCATTGAAGAAATGAGATAAATTTATAGAGATTATTTTCTATATTATGGCCGTCGTGTTGAGCATTAAAAGTATTTGGAAATTATTGTAAACTCCGAGAAATAAAAAACACCCTTTCAGGTGTTTCTAATTCTGTAATGGTTGGGCTGCAACCAAAGATTACATACCGGCTGGGAGTGTTTCGAGGATATACAAA
>CAYQWU010000068.1:0-4227 GCA_964421335.1 uncultured Candidatus Peribacteria bacterium | reverse complement strand
GCTCATCTGCACAACAGAAGATGACATCTACTGCATGCGGAGAAGGTGGAGTTTACAAATAGAAATTGAAAAATAGAAATCTTATCGAAACAGGCTCTATTTTAAATAGCTCAAAACTTACTGATTCCAGAGTTTTTTTCTTAATTCTTCAAGTCTTGCTGTATCCCACTGTTGTTCAGGGAAGTTTTGTCATGTTGCATTTTTGAGATCCTGTCTAACTGTTGAAGCCACAGACGGACTTTGAATACGATCGTTTTGTCTGAGTACAGTTTTTAGAACATCTTTACCATCTAGCGATAATGTGCTAGCAGTGTCTGGAGCTACCAGTGTTCAATCAAATTTAATTTCTCATATTCCTCCAGGAGCGAAACGACTCTTGATATTCTGTGTTGTCGATGAAGAAGACCCTGTAATAACTTTTTTTAACCCTGTTGCATTCGCAGTACTCAATGCATTCATAAAATCATTATTTTGAGACATCTCTTCAAATAATTCTGTAAAATCTTCTCGCCTGTCTGCTCTTTGAATTTTTGAATTAAATTGTTGGAATTCCGGATTACCTTTTAATTGATCAGATTTCGCCGCATCAGCAAAAATACTTTGAACTCATTTACGATAACCAGGACTAGTCAAATCAATAGCCCCCATCTGATTAATAGCATCATTATTTTTCTGCACGGTAGTGTCAAGACCACTGAGAGCTCCTTCTAGGCGACGCCCTGTACCATTAAAAATTTCCTCTCAGGTCTTTCTTTTATCATTTGCTTTTTCTTCTTGAAATTTATTAAAAGCTGAAGTAGCAGCTGTCACACCTCCGGGTGTTAATGCCGCAACCCCTGGATGCGGTGTCGGGAGATAACTCGGGATATTCTGGACGAAATTACCCACGCTATCACCGAGTTTCGCAAATGGTTCAAAGGCTTTTCTCGTCACTTCGTCGTAGCTGACTGCTGCCTTGACCCCCATCCACATGACCGCAATAGCTATAATAGAGAGGATGATATGTGCGAAGATGTCAGTTCCTACTTCTGCAAGTCCTGCTCCTGCCTGACCTATGGCAGTTGTTCCTGCAGAATTACCGACCATGTCCGAGATCATGGAACCAAATTCAAATGTAATAGTATAGTCATCACCCGATGGCCCCATACTGTTTCCGATGATGAGGCGAGATGAGAATCCACCATTTCCATCTTCTTCTATACAGTATTTGACCATGAAGTCACCTTTTGTACAAAATCCACCACTGCCTGTCGGAGCCATAGACCCTGTGGTAAAAGTGTTATTCATTACACCGATAAAGAGAAGTCCAAACGAGAGAACTGCCGAGACGAGGACTGGTACCATAGCGAGCTGGAAAAATGGGATAAAACCAACTTTTCCGAGACTGACTCATTCTCATCCTCAGCCCTGCGATTCGAGCGTTTTCCCGAGTCATTCATCAGTGACAGCATACGCGAGACCGAAGAGCGGAGAAAACATCACATAGATCCAGAGCTTAAATGCTCGGGCGAGAAGCACCCAACAGAGGGCGATAAGAATGATGGCGAAGAATATAGTCGTGATGAGCGCTACTCAAAACTTTCGGAGGAGTTGTCAGATAGATTTCACACATTCCTTCACATCAGCACCGCCGGCACAGACCGCTTCAAAATTTACTTGTTCTGTATTCTGAATCTTAAATATATCATACGCATAGACCATGATGATAAAGAATGGCCCTGATTCATTAAACGCGATAAATTCTGCGGGAGAGATACATTTCTCTGCGCCACCTTCCCCTTTACAATCAGCAGTCTCCGATCCAGCACCAGGAGAATCTTCTCAGAAATCGAGAACGAATTTTTTTGGAATAGTTTTTTTATGAAAGAGGCCTTTGTCTCCATCAGCACTGACACCACCAGAGACTCCACCTATCGCTCCTGCAGGTATCGAAAGCACTGCTGCTACGGCCTGATTGGCAAACGACAGAGTCCAACTCACGATGAGCCAAGTAAATGGCACTATCATAATACCGACGAGAAATCGTGGAAGTTTTTTCTTAAAAGCATAATTGGACTCACCGGAGAATATCTGCATCACTGCCATCCAGAGGAGCATGAGTGCAAAGACGATATACACGAGATTACTCACCAGTACCCAGACATTGATGAAGTAGGGCCGAAGTCCGAAAAAGTCACCCATCGTCCAATCGGGAGAAAGGAGCCAACCAGCGAGGATAATCGCAGGAGTGAGGAGGAAAGTAATCAATGTAAAGACGAGATTCAATATCTGGACGATCGCACGGATGACATCAGAATCACTCTGAGGCTCAGCTGCTGGAGTACCCTGAGCGAGAGCATAGCCTGTTGCGAAGACCAATCAGAGAAAGAAAAGCTGCTTGAACGGAATTTTTCCAAGGAATCGTGTGATGTATGGAGAGAGGAATTTCATATTATTTTGTTTCATTGGCAAAGAGCTGGAGGCTACGGAGTGCTTCTATATCGACACCTTGTGGGAGCTTGACCGTCACACCTTTTGAGAGAGGTTCGATATTTGCTCGGAGTACACTAATCTTCTGAATGGCTGCATCCGTAAGTGCTTTGTATTCTTTGCCAACACGAATAGCAAAAACTGAGATATTCTGGTGTTCCTGCTCCTGGATGTGAAGCTCTTCGAGCTGAGTGAGATATTCCATGATACTGTCGCCATCACGATTGTTATACGACAATTCTATCTGAGTTTGAGTATTTTTAATTTCAGCCTTGGTACTCTGTAGTGCATTAGTGTGGACAGTATTGAGCTGACCGAGAGCAGCATAGGCTTCGTCTGCTTCTGCCTTTTTTTCTTCGAGTTGTGCGATATATGATTCTAGGGCTTCTTCTTTATCCTGGTGAAAACTGAGATAATTCACGATATCGATATTGAGGAGCTCTGTGAGCTCACTGATACGAGTGAAGTGTTCAGAGAAAAAAGAACCATCGCGACTATCCTGGAGGAGAGCAGTTTGTACGAGGGGGACATCTGCAGGGAGATTGACGGGAATTTCGCTCGCACGAGGGGCATCAGTGCCTATGTTATTGGCGAGGGCGACTCCGACCATGGCAAGTGGAGACTCAGGAGCACTATCAAATGTGCGAGAATTTGGGGTAAAAGAAACAAGAAAACCATAGAGAGTAAGTATCCCTATGAGACCAATAACAAGAGCAAATCATACCCAGTGGAGTGTATTCACTGATATTTTTGTTTTTCAGAAGCAGATACTTTTCTTTTTCATATCCCCATGCTACCATAGAGTTTTCCTGAGCTCAAGCATAGATGGCATAAAACATTTCCGACAGTACTTGACTAATCCCGTACTTAGTATTAGGTATTAAGTATTCGGATTTCGAAAGAGAAAAATGTGACTTTTCTGAAAAAAAGACATAATCAAGTGAGTCAAAATCCACCATTATTCATTATTCATAGAATTTATGCACCGAACGCATACCTGCGGACAGCTCACCGCTCATCATATCGGCACTGAAGTTACACTCTCTGGCTGGGTCGCAAACCGTCGCGATCATGGAGGCATCATATTCATCGATATTCGTGATAGATACGGTATTACTCAGCTCGTATTTGATCCGCAAACACACCCAGAAGTTGCCAAAATAATCGAACCAGCTCGCTCTGAGTGGGTCGTGAAGGTAGTGGGTGAAGTCCGAGCGCGTCCATCTGGTCAAGAAAATAGCGAACTTCCAACTGGTGCTATTGAGATATTGGTAAACGAATGCAATATTGTGAGTCGTGCAAAAACTCCTCCATTTGAGATATCAGATCACAGTACATCGAGTGAGGATATCCGCTACAAATACCGCTATCTCGACCTCCGTCGCGATATTCAGAGAAAAAAAATTGAGTTCCGAGCGCGCGTCAATGCCTACGCTCGAGAGTGGTTTCGAAGCAAAGACTTCCTCGAGGTGCAAACTCCCCTCTTCACCGTCAGCTCTCCAGAGGGTGCCCGAGACTACCTCATCCCATCTCGTCTCCATCCTGGGAAATTCTATGCATTACCGCAAGCTCCTCAGCAATACAAACAACTCCTCATGGTCGGAGGTATCGATAAATATTTCCAGATAGCACCGTGTTTCCGCGACGAAGATCCTCGTGCAGACCGTCATAGCTGTGAATTCTATCAGATAGACTGTGAGATGAGCTTCGTACACCAAGAAGATGTATTGGAAGTAGCAGAGAATTTCGCTCGAGACC
>CAYQWU010000067.1:0-4264 GCA_964421335.1 uncultured Candidatus Peribacteria bacterium | reverse complement strand
TCCACACGATCTCCGAGTGAAAAAATATTCATATTCCGCACCTGTGCTCCGAGTCAGAGCTTCTTTTCTGTTTGTGGCATCTGTCACCAATCTCACTCAAGTGTTGATTCGCCAGAAGTTCAGAGAAAATCTGTCATAAATAATCTCTTTGGTACATGTATTTCAGTGTATTCGGCAGGTATTTCACCGACAAATCTACTCGCAATATTACTCGAATAGGTCCCAAAACTGTACCGCTCATTTGCTCTCGTGATGACGAGTTTTTTCTTTGCTCGGGTCATCGCGACATACCAGAGTCTCCGTTCTTCCTCGAGCTGTATCGGCTCAAAGAGAGTCCGAGAATGCGGAAATATTCATTCTTCTGCTCCTGCTATTATCACATGTTCAAACTCGAGACCTTTCGCACTATGAATAGTCATGAGGAGGACTTTTTCTGAGCCATCATCATTATTTTGTTCTGCGGTGATGAGGGCGATGTCTTCGAGGAAATGCATGAGAGATTCTTCAGGTGGTAGGTCATCGTATCGTGAGGCGAGATTTTTCAGTTCGTTGATATTCTCGACTTTTGCTTCTACTTCTGGCGGAGAGAAATTTTCCTCCAAATATTCCTGGTACTTGATGAGTTGAAGGACTTTATCTATGAGGAGTCTTGCAGGTAATTCTTGTGAGGTTTTTTGTATTTCTCGCATGATTTGAGTGAATCCTGTGAGGGCTGATTTTGCTGCACTTTTCATCTCAGGTATATGGTCGATATGTGTTGTGCCTTCGAGGTTTTCTATGGTACTCTGATTGCCCATTGTTCGAGGGAGATCCAGAGACATATAGTCGATACCACTTGTCTCGACATATTTCATAATCCTCTCCATACTCGTAGGTCCGATTTTTCGAGGAGGAGTATTCACAACTCTTTTCCATGCGACACTATCTGTGGGCGTCATTGTCACCTTCAGGTAGGCTATGATATCCTTGATTTCTTTTCGGTCGTAGAATTTTAATCCTCCTACTATTTCATAGGGAACGCCTCGTCGTATGAGTGCTTCTTCTATGACTCGTGACTGACCATTGGTGCGGTACAGTATCGCCCATGATGCTGGATTTTTCTCGACGAAATTTCCGATTTTATCAGCTTCTTCTCGTTCACTGGTACATTCGTGGATTTGAATTTTTTCACCTTCCTCTGCCTCTGTCCACATCCTCTTATCGAGGGCTGATTGATTGTTTTTTATGACGACATTTGCAGCATTGATGATGGTACTACTCGACCTGTAATTTTGTTCCAGTTTGACGACCTCTGCTGCTGGGAAATCGTGCTTGAAATTGAGAATATTTGCTATATTTGCACCACGCCACGAATAAATACCCTGCCAGTCGTCACCGACGACACATAGATTTTTTGATTTCTTTGCTAGTAATTGAATGATTTCGTATTGTATGGAGTTGGTATCCTGATATTCGTCGACACAGAAATACTGAAATATATCCTGGAAGTGGTCGAGCACTGTTGAGATATGGAGAATATCTCGGGTTTTCAGGAGAATATCGTCGAAATCGAGTGCATTATTGGCTCGCATTTTTTTCTCATAATCTGGATATATCTCAGCGACAATTCCCTGGAAATGGCTCTCGGCAGATTGGGAATAGGCATCAGGGGAGAGACCACTATTTTTCGCGAGAGATATCTCATATTGGACTTGTCGTACTGGTGCGTCTTTGGGGTCGATTCTTTTGCCTTCTACGATTTCCTTGATAACTGATCGCACATCATCTTCATCATAGATAGAGAAATTTCTCGCATAGCCTATTCGATCAATAAAGAGACGCAGAAACATCACTCACATCGAGTGAAATGTTGATACGAGAGGGAAGTCACGCGGTATCCCAAAAGACATTGGCATATCGCGCCCGAGTTTTTTTGCAATCCTCTCTCGCATCTCTCGTGCAGCTTTATTTGTAAAAGTGACACACAGAATCGAAGTGGGAGCAATTCATACATCAGTTATCATCGAGTAGACTCGCTCAGTCAGGGTATGAGTCTTCCCTGAACCAGCACCTGCGAGGATGAGGAGGGGGCCATCGATGATGGAAACGGCACGGAGTTGTTCACTATTCAGCATGTGACGATTCTATCGAAAAATTACCTTTGTCACGACGGTCATGCTTGGAAAAATCTTTTTCTCGCTATAATCCATCTATTACTTTGTCTCTTTTCTCTATTTCTATGCTCTCCGACCTCCAACCTCAGCTCACCAAAGCTCTCGAACATCTCAAGTCTGAATACTCAAAACTCCAGGCTGGTCGTGCAAAGCCTGAACTCGTCGAGGACATCCTCGTGCCAGTCTATGGCTCTTCTATGGCTGTGAAAAATGTCGCCAGTGTGACAGTTATGGACCAGAGAACACTTTCTATTCTACCATTTGATAGGACGACGAGTGCTGATATTTGTCGTTGAATTGCTGCTGCCAACATCGGTCTGAATCCACAGGACAGAGGTGACAGCATCCTCATAGCGATACCCATGATGACCGAAGAAAATCGACGAAACCTCCAGAAAATAGCTCGTGATATGGCTGAAGATGCCAAGGTGTCTGTGCGAAGTATCCGTGCTGAATTTCATAAGAATATACAGAAAGTAAAGGCCGATAAAACAGAATCTGAGGATGTTATCAAGTGATTCGAAGAAGATCTCCAGAAAGCTATTGACGCTATAAATAAACAGATAGATGACACTGCGAAGATAAAGGAAGAAGAAGTAATGAAAATCTAGTCTATGCCTTCCTCAGATAACCATTATTTCTCTCGTTTATTGCGCAAAAATATCTGGATATATTTTTTCTCGTTTTTGATAGCTCCTACGGGCTATATTGTGAAGATTGTTATTTCCAATTCTGTTTCTGTCGAAGAACTCGGGACACTCGATGCAGTCATGAGTCTCATGACTATTCTTGGTTCCTATAATGATTTTGGTATGGCAGAGAGTCTGAATTATTTCCTACCAGGACATATCCATGTAAAAGACACTAAAAAAATTACAAACACCTTCTCAATAGCTCTCGTCACCAATCTCATAACGAGCACGATACTTTCTCTTTTGCTCTTCTTTTGAGCTGGCTGGCTCGCTGAGAATTATTTTCGAATCCCATTAGCCTGAACTCTCCTTCAGATACTGGTAGTTCAATTCTTCGCACAAAATATATTTAATACACTGAATACATTTTTCCAGGCTATACAGGATACGAAGCTTCAGAAATCTGTGGATTTTGTACGGATGTTTTTCCTCATGTGTCTCGTGTGTGTCCTATGGTTTGTTGATATGCATACGATACAGTTGTATGCGTGGGCATGGTCTCTTTCTATCTTTGTCGGGCTTGTTCTCTCGATTTTTATGCTTGTGTACAAATACCGATCCTATTTCACTTTTGAGGGATGGTTTTTCTCTTGGTCGAGCTATAAACATGTTCTGAAATACGCTATCTGGGTCATGCTCTCGGCAAATGTCGGCATGCTCCTCTCACAGGTAGATATGCAGATGGTCGTCTATATGCTCGGCGCTGAAGCAGCGGGGTATTATACGAATTACCTCTCACTTATCCGTATACCATTCCTCTTCCTCCTGCCGGGTGTGTATTTTCTCTTCCCTGTTTTTTCTGATTTATTGAAGCGAGGTGAAGAGAGGAAGGTTATCGCAATTCATGCTTTTACTTATGAATTATTTTCGATTCTAGGTCTTATGATGACGAGCTTTTTTATGCTCTTCGGGACGACACTGACGACGACACTTTTTGGTCCAGGGTATGAAACTTCTGGTACAATCCTCCTCTATTCCGCACCATTTTTGCTCTTTAATTTCCTTCTCCAAATTGATTTCCAGATTCTCGGCGCGAGTGGTCGACCAAAGACAAAGATGTTTATCCTCCTCGCAGGAGTAGGCCTCAATCTCGTGACGAATTATGTTTTCTTGAAGCTCTGGGGTGTTGTTGGTTCAGCTTTTGCGAGCGGCATAGGTTGGGTCTTTATATGGATTCTTTCTTTCCATCAGACTCGGAAATTTGCGGCCAGTTTCCGTTGGCCAGTTTTCTGGGAAAATATCGTCTGAATTTGACTCCTGACATGGGCACTTTCCGGTCTCCATCTCGAGAATTATTTTACCTCGCGGCTCTATCTTTTTGGAGGAATACTCGGCATCATGGTCATCTACGGTATTGTTTTTCTCGCACTCAATTGGTCAGAATTCCGTCGATTCCAGAGAATTTTTCGCTCTAAGCAC
>CAYQWU010000066.1:0-4543 GCA_964421335.1 uncultured Candidatus Peribacteria bacterium | reverse complement strand
CTGGGCGATATTTCTGATTTGATCGAGCTGATAATTGGGATCGAGTCGAGCGAGCGTATCGTGTTATGACACAGACAGATCGTACTAGCTGTCCAGAGAGTTCACAGATTTTTCAAATTCTCCAAGAGCGATATTCGGCGGGTGTGATGGATGAACATCAGGAACCAATTGCTTTCTCGGATGGTAGAGGAATAGAAGACGGTGATGCAGTCTGGTGTCTCAATTTCCGCGCAGACCGTGGTCGCATGATGACGCAGGCATTTGCTGAAGAAGATTTTAATGGCTTCCCCCGAGATAAGCTCGATATTTTCTATCTTGCAACATTTCGATATTACCCAGAATTTCAGGAGCATTTTCTCCTCGATGAACTCGATATCCGAGATACTCTCCCAGAGGTCATCTCAAAAGCAGGGAAGACCCAGTTGCATATTTCGGAGACGGATAAATTTATCCATGTGACAAAATTTCTCGCGTGACTTCGTTCTGAGCCTTTTGCTGGTCAGGTTAATAAGGGGTTTGATTCCTATACTGGTGGGCCATTTTCTGAAAAGCCTGAGATGGAGGCAGATGCTATCTGCGACTATATCATAGAAAATGCAGACGAATATGACTTCACTGTTGTGAATTTCCCAAATGGCGATCTCGTGGGACACTGTGGTGATCTCGAGGCCTGCAAGAAAGCCGTTTCCAAGCTCGGAGATGTGGTAGGGCGACTCATCGAATATTCGAAAACACACGAGATGACACTGATAGTGACAGCTGATCACGGTAATTGTGAACGAATGGGCACTTCGCAGAGCCCAGACACGGCACATACGCAATACGCTGTACCATGCTGGATTATTCGAGCTTGAAATTGTCCCGAACCTCATATCATGGAATCCGATTTGACCGCCATTGCTCCGACAGTTCTCCAGATTATGGATATCGAGCAACCGGAAGTGATGAGTTGAAAATCCCTTATATAATGAAAAGCGATAAAATATATATACTTGGCGCTTCTGGTTCAGGAACAACTACTCTCTGAAAGAGATTATCTGAGGAGTTTAGTTACAAACACTTTGATGTTGATGACTATTATTGGCTCCCTTCTGATACTCCATTTCTCGAAAAAAGAAATAAAACAGAAAGAGTAGAGTTACTCAGACATGATTTGGAAAAAGAAAATAAATTGATTCTATCAGGATGTATGGCACGAGGGGGGTGGTGAGATGAATTCATATCTCAATTTGATCTGATTGTCTATCTCTGGGTACCAGAAGAAATCAGGATGCAGCGACTTGAGAGGAGAGAGGCTGATAGATTCGGCATATCTGAGATCAGTGAAAACGGTTCAAGATATGAGCGGTATCTCAAATTTATGAAATGGGCATCAGAATATGAGTGAGGTGGGCTCGACATGAGAAGTAAATCACTACACTCACAATGGATGAAACAATTCACTTGCCCCATACTCCGTATCGAATGAGATACCACAGTTGATGAAAGGACAAGTATAATCACGAGCTTTATCGCTTCCAGTTCTGCATAGCCACACATATCAAGAATCTTATTTCTTATCTAATATCTATTTTCTAATATTTACTTATGTTTACCATTCAAAAAATCGTCGCTCGCGAAGTCCTCGATTCTCGTGGAAATCCTACCGTCGGAGCAGAAGTCACTCTTGCTGATGGATCTCACGGTCACGCGATTGTTCCCTCGTGAGCGTCTACTGGTTCACACGAAGCACTCGAGCTTCGCGATGGAGACAGTGCTCGTTATCTCGGTAAAGGTGTCCTCAAGGCCGTTGCGAATATCAATGGAGAAATAGCTGAAAAAGTTATCGGAAAAGACTTCGCTGATTTCAGAGCACTTGATTCATTTCTCATCCAGCTCGATGGTACTCCAAACAAATCACGCCTCGGAGCGAATGCTATCCTCGCTGTCTCTATGGCAGTCGTGTGTGCGTGTGCAACATCTGAGAAACAGGAACTCTATCAGTTTATCTGAACTCATAATCAAAAACCAACTACCAAATACGAGCTCCCGATGCCCCTCATGAATATCATCAACGGTGGCGCACACGCTGACAATCCTCTCGATATCCAGGAATGTATGATAGTCCCTGTTGGTGCTACGACGATGTCTGAGCGAGTCCGTATGGGGGCTGAAGTATTTCATCACCTCAAGAAAATTCTCGGGAAGCGCGGTCTCGCAACCAGCGTCGGTGATGAAGGAGGTTTTGCGCCGATGGTCAATTCGACCGATGATGCTCTCGCAACGATTATCGAAGCTATCAAATCTGCTGGATATACCACAGAACAAGTAAAAATCGCTCTCGATGTCGCGAGCACAGAATTCTTCAAAGACGGGAAGTACAATCTCGCTGGAGAAAATAAAGTCCTCACGTCTGCTGAGATGGTGAACTACTACGAAGAACTCATGGCGAAATACCCAATTATCTCTATCGAAGATGGTATGTCAGAAGATGATATAGAGGGATGGAAACTCCTCACCGAAAAACTCGGAGACAAAATCATGCTCGTGGGTGATGATCTCTTTGTCACAAATCCTACCAGACTCCAGGCGGGTATCGATGGGAAATACGGAAATAGTATCCTCATCAAGCTCAATCAGATTGGTACCGTATCTGAAACTCTCGATGCCATCAATCTCGCTCATGCAAATGGTATGAAGGCTATCATCTCTCATCGTTCTGGCGAAACGGAGGATACTTTTATTGCAGACCTCGCAGTTGGTCTCAGTACAGGATATATTAAAACAGGTTCACTCTCTCGCACAGATAGAATTGCAAAATATAATAGACTGATGAGAATAGAATCAACAAAATAATCATGAACTATTTCCTCCTCAAATCCGAGCCGAATTGTTTCAGCATTGATGATCTCGCGAAAAAAGGCACAGAATCCTGGACTGGTGTGAGAAATTTCCAAGCGAGAAATATACTCAGAGATGATATGAGAGTAGGGGATTTGTGTTTCTTTTACCACAGTACCTGTGAAGTACCAGGAATCGTCGGGCTGATGCGGGTCGTGAGTGATGCCTTGCCAGATATGACAGCCCTGGATGTCCAGGATGAGCACTACGATCCGAAGTCCTCCCTTCTCAACACTATCTGGATTACGAGGAATATGGATTTCGTCGAAAAGTTCCAAAATCCTATCACACTCTCAGAGCTCAAATCCGATCCAGAACTCACTGGCATGGAGGTGACCAGAAGGGGTTCGAGACTCTCTGTGACAAAGGTATCAGAAGAACATTTCAATCACATACTCAATACCTATAAGAATACAAAGGACAAAATATAAAAGACAAAATAGAGGATTTCTGAAATATTTTTTGTTATTTTTCGTATTATTTACCCAGTATAGTATTTCCTATTTTCTTTTTATGAAAAAACTTCTTCTCGTGCTCATCATCTGAGCTGGACTCCTCTGAGGTGCATTTCTCTATCTGACTCGCCCTGTTTCTGCCCCCTCAGTCCCGAGTGTTTCTGCTGAGGTCCCAGTAGAGCTCCCTGCTGAGGCGATTGTCTTCACCATTGATTCAGCTCGTTCTGAAGCAAAATTTGAAATAAATGAAGTCCTCAATAATCAGCCATTTCGTGTGGTAGGTACGACCAAAGATGTTTCTGGAGAAATCGGCCTCAATCCAGCTGATCCAAACCTGACAGATACTGGAATTATAAAGATAAATGCCCGTACGCTCAAGACAGACTCAGAAAGGAGAGACGGTATGATAGGTCGCATGATTCTCAAATCAGAAGCCAATGAATTTATCTTGTTTGCTCCACAATCTTTCTCTGGTCTTCCGAAGAATCCACGAGTCGGCCAAGAATACACTTTCAACACACTAGGAACCCTCACTATTGCAGGAGTCTCAAAAGATGTGACATTTACTGTCAAAGCAAAAGCCAACACAGAATCAGAAATCACCGCTGTAGCGACAGCGAGTATTAATTATCCAGATTTCTCCATCACTATTCCATCCGTTCCTATGGTAGCCAGTGTAGAAAAACAGGTCGACCTGACATTTTCGTTCGTCGCGGTGAAGAAATAATTACTTCTTCTCAAACAATATATCTGGTTTTGTGATTGAATTTAGATCAATTGAGATAGGGGCATCAAGCGTCGTTCATTCTTTGATTCCCAGAGCCTTCATAACTTTTCCAGTTGCTTCTGGGATAAAAGGGGAGAGCATCAGGGTCGCAATGTAGACATAAACTAAACCAGCAAGACCTAGATTTGCATAATCGTTGTTTGCTAAGATAAGACCTGTCTCTTGTCCATGTTTTTTCCAGGGTTCCAAAGTTGTTAGTCTTGAGTTTGCTTCATTTAGAAGACCTTCTATATATATGAATGCCCTTTGTGTATTATATTCTTCAATAGCTTCTTTATAGCTCTTGATATTAGAATATTGTTTTTCTGGTTTTTCCTTACTTTATAATAAATCCCATCATTTTTTTTCAGAATCAGATAGTGTTGGGATTTCCTTGTCTCTAAATGCAATCCATAAAGATATTACACGATTAACCAAGTTT
>CAYQWU010000065.1:0-4606 GCA_964421335.1 uncultured Candidatus Peribacteria bacterium | reverse complement strand
GTTGTGAGGTTTTTATCGAGGAGGTTTTTTACTTCCGAGATAATGGTGATATTTTCTCATGAGAGAAAGGATTTTGAAGAGTTTTTGTCAGAGTTTTGAACAAAAAGAAAGAGCAACAACAAGAGGAGAATACTTGTTCAAAAGAAAGAGAGGGTTTTTCGCATCATAGGAATTGCCATTATCGTAAATTCCTTTATTTTTTCCACTCTTTTTTTCACAAACAATAAATGTGCAAAACTCTCACTATTTGTTTTATGGATAAAAAGAACACAGAGACTCTTTGTGTAAAATACATTTGAAACGGGGGGGAAAGTATGGTACTATGGTTTCATAAGTATGACCTCTTATAAGATACATAGTATAAAAGATTCAGAAAAACTCTCTTTTATAATAGAATGAGAAGATGAAAAAGCACTTACTCAAAAACTCTCCACAGAGGGGCATATTATTCTCTCCGTCGAAAAAATAGAAGCTTCTCTCCAGAATCTCTTTTGTTTTGAGGGTAAAAAACCAGATGGATCATTTCTCGAAGGAAAAATATCTGCAGATGATATCTTTCTCGCCTACGAGATGCTCAAAAAAGAATATAAATATACAATCACAAAGCTCTATCCAGAGACTGTCACAGAAAAAGAAAAACAGGAAAAGATATTCCGAGAACTCCTCGCGACCTTCCAAGAAACAGCCATAAAAAAAGAAAAGATAGTAACTGACACCTCCAAACAAGCCCTAGAAAAATATAAGAAAATCCTCGCGAAACTCGTCTCCATATTACAAACAGAAAAAGTGGAATGAGTGGAAATAATGCTCCCAGATTTGAAAAAGCTCGATCAGAATAACAATGTAACCCTGATTCAAGGAGAGATAAAAAATATCCTCAAAGACCTCTCAAAAAAGAGGGAAAACAAGGCTCTTTTTGACCAAATACGACCACTCATGAAAGAAATGAACATGTTTGTTTTACCAGACATATATTTCTCATTCCTCGGAAAAATATTTCACATCTTCAAATCCCTCGATCCCCTCCTTCATCCACGAGAAATCCAGGTCCAGAGACACGCTTCTACAGAAAAAATCTCACAAGAAACACTCCAAAAAGAATACGAAACGATTCAAAACAATAAACATATTCACACATTTCTCCGAAAGAAGTATCGGGCAAAGGTTTCCAATATATTTCAAGAAACAACAAAAAATTACTATATCTATACACTTTTTCGGGAAAAAGGGTTTATTTTGCTCGGGAAGAAATCACTCAGAAGTATCCAAAAAGTCTCCACCACAGCCCTCCTTGTCACAGTATTTATTACCTGTTCCATGACCCTTTTTTCATTCTACGGAACAGTATTTGTGACGACCAATACACTCATCATTTTCATGATATTATTGTCTGGCTCTCTTGTAATTCAGAGCGAGACAGTATAATTTTTTCATGCTATTTCTCGCGAGCCTGATACACTGTGTTTTTGCGGTTATTTTCTTCTTTTTTCACCGATATATCGAGATGTCGGTCGTTATTGTGATTTGGATTATTTTTGTGAGCAAGATTATTCCTCCTCTCGATGTCATCCGTCGGCCGAAGTTTCTCAAACAAAAGGTTTCGGAAAGTGATACTTTTGAACAATCCCTCTACTTGAGCTCGGGAATTCTCTTCTACACCGCTCTCGTGGGAGTCGCGCTCGGTATAGCAAATGTCCTCGGGCTCCCTGTTGATCTCCGACTGCTCTATTATTGTGTCTTTTTTCTGACGAGCGTGATCTATGGTATTTATCTCCTGACTTATCCGAAAAATCCCAATACTTTTGTCCTCTTCCGTACTCATACGATGATAGCGAGCATGGTTTTGAGTATTCTCACCATGAGCGCACTGTTTTTCGGAGTGAATTCCATTGATATTCTCATGATGATCAATCTCTCCCTGCTCTCTCTTGGGCTCGCTGTTGTGATCATTCTTGATAGAAAAATACCCATCACAGTCCATATTACCAATGTCTATTTCTTTCTCCTTACTGTGATGTGTCTGGTGGCTGGTATCGTCTCTCTGTTTGACCCCGATGTCTCTGTCATGCTGTTTTTTATAATTGTTGCCCTCGGAAGCCTCTATTTGTTTTTTCCTCCCCTTCTTTCCAAGATGTATGTCCAGAAGAATCTCCCGCTCGTTTCTTGGCATTTTTCCAACTGTATCCTCGCATGTTCCTGGGCAATATTTGGGTATGTGTTTTGGTCGCTCTTTTGGTGATATGAGCGAGAGATTTTGACGACATTGCTCGACCTCTTCATGCTCTTTGGCCTCTGGTTCTGGGTCTATACCACTGAGGAAGAAAATCCCATCTTTTTCTCAGGCATGATTCTCGCTCTGTCGACCTTTGTAGGTTATGTTGTTTTTATGATACTGCCACCTATTTTCTGGGTGACAGCAGCGACACTCTTCGTCTACGCTGGGGGACTTCTCATCACTTCACGAGGGTATAAAAACAAAATCCAAGAGCTCATACTCTCTGGCTGAGCCATACTATTCCTCTGTGGGTCGGATATAGTACTCATATTCCAGCACAGCGAATTCCAGGTAGGCGATATCCTCACCTTTGCTCTCCTCTTCCTCTTCCAATCACTCATATGGTATGTTACCTATGAGATATTTCATCGTCAATCAAATGTTAAAAAGCGAGCACTATAAGCGCTCCATTCCCTGATTTGCACTTGAGAAAGTCGTTGTTGGAGAATTGTATGGAGAAGAAATGAGGCGCCGAATTCATCGATTCAAATTTGTCCACAATCGTGTCGACCATGTCTACTTTCGCGAGCTTTTCCGCTCCATGAAGGAAGAATACCCCTACACACCAGACTGTATAGTCTATCCACCAGTGAGTCTGAGGGATAGGATTTTTCGATGACCCAATCATGCTAAACTGCTCGTCCAGTATTTCTGACCAGGAGATACACCAGTTTTTTGCCCTTTTCAGAAAAAAATCTTTTCATCACACCAATCTCGTCGCACCAAAGCAGAAAGATCTTCTGTCCGCGAAGAATATTCTCTCAATCCTACCTTCCTCGAGAAAATAAAAGGCAAGAAGATTCTCCTCATCGACGACCTCATCACGACAGGATGGACAGCACATACACTTGGAAAACTTCTCAAAAAAGCAGGAGCAAAGGAAATAGTAGGATATTTCCTCACCAGCGAAATGGTGAATTGACAATAGAGAAATGAGAGTATATTAATTTATATGCCAATTTATCAGATACAACCAGATCCAGACGAACTCTTGCAAATAATCCCAGTGGAATATCAAGCATCAAACAAGAATTCATCAACTATTGTTAGCACAAATCTAGGAGATATTCCTACTCAGATGAGTAGTTTTCACGAAATTATTGATTACCTAAAAGTCGACCCTTCTCTCCGTCTTCCTTTGTTTTCCTCAGAGAATTTAGTGTCAGAAGTGAGTGAAAGGTCATTACTTCAAGGATTAAAGAATCATCCAAATTCCCCTAAAAATATCCATATACAACTTCATGTGAGTACTACTGTATCACATCTTCTCTGAGCAGATAACGATATACCTAGCACTGGTAATGCGCGGAAGAGTTTAGAGGTGTTTATAGAAAACAGAGCTGCCTGTCTCTACCTACTTCATCTCTATAGAATGTTAGTCCAACCAGCTCCACTCACGCTCCAAGAAGCGTATTTTGCCCGTCAATCAGTATCAATAAATGATTATTGCCCATGAAAAATAGCTCTAGATATGTGGGATTTAGTTGAATTCTTGGCACGATGTGTTCATTCTGAAGAGACAGGAATGCCCCTCCAAGAACAGTTTTGATGACCTAGTACAGCAGAAATGGACGCTATCTATGATACAAAGTGAAAGGAAGTAGTTGATCAGGGGAAGAAATACCAAGAAGAAAACAGATTACGCAGTGTGATGATGAGAGATTGGCTCAATAATTTTTTTAATAGAGAATATATCCCGAAAGGAGACAATAATAGTTGTTTGTCAGAAGATCATTCTCACTGGATTGAGAAGTGCCATGAGCTTTTTTCTGACCCAAAAACTATTACCTATCTCAATCAGCCCAATACACGCATGTGGTATAACCCACCAAAAATGCGATGACTTGATTATAGGCGGTTTGGAGAAAACTGGCGCATAGTAATACCTTCACAAAAATAAAAAATTTGAGAAAAAGAAGAGAGACCGTATACTGCCGTATCGTCTTTTTATGTCCAAAACCATTGATCTCTTCTGAGTCACCACACACAACCTCCGGGATGTCGATATTTCATTTACGAAGAATGCTCTCACTGTGATCACAGGCGTGAGCTGATCTGGTAAATCCTCCCTTGCCTTTACCACACTCTGCAACGAAGGACAGAGGCGTTATCTCGAATCACTCTCGACCTACGCACGCATGTTCATCGGGGGTATGTCAGAAGAAGCAAAAGTAAAAGAAATCCGAGGCCTCACCCCCACTATCAGCATCGAGCAAAAAACAGTTGCGCACAATCCCCGCTCAACTGTCGGAACTATCACAGAAATATACGACTTCTATCGTCTCTTTTTCCTCACTCTGGGTGTCCGAGTCTGTCCACATGACGGGACTC
>CAYQWU010000064.1:0-4796 GCA_964421335.1 uncultured Candidatus Peribacteria bacterium | reverse complement strand
GGTACTCTGACCAAAGGAAAGCCAGAATTTCAAAAAATACACAATCTCTCAAAAAAATCAGATGAGGAGCTCATAGGTATTGTTGCTTCTCTTGAGAAATATTCTGAACATCCTATTGCTGAAGCGATAGTATCGTATACCGAGAAAGAAAATATACCTCTTCATCCTATTAAAAACTTTATTTCAATACAGTGAAAATGACTCCAGTGAAATATAGGAAAAGAAGAATATTTCGTCTGAAATACTCGTTTAATGGACGACCTCAATCTGGAGCATAATACCGAACTCATAAACCAAGAAACACAAGAAGGTAAAACGCCTATTATTCTCGCAAATAAAAATGAAATACTCGCTATTATTACTGTGGCAGATGCATTAAAATGAGAAGCAAAAGAATCTATCACCCAACTCAAAAAACTGGGCATCAAGATTATCATGATGACTGGTGATGCAAAAAACACAGCCCACTATATCGGGAAAATGGTTGGAATTGAAAATATATTTGCTGAAGTGTCTCCGGGAGATAAACTCATGAAAATCCGTGAGCTACAAGCAGAAAAACATATCGTAGCCATGGTTGGTGATGGTGTCAATGATGCACCAGCTCTAGCACAATCAGATGTTGGAATTGCGATGGCAACTGGTATTGATGTTGCTATCGAAAGTGCGGGGATTGCTATACTACATGGTGATATCACAAAAATAGTGAAAGCTATCCGACTATCAAAAATTACGATGCAGGGTATCAAGCAAAATCTATTCTGGGCTTTTATCTACAATCTCGTAGGTATACCTCTTGCAGCAGGAGCATTCTACCCACTCTTTGGTTGGATTCTCAATCCTATTTTTGCATGACTCGCTATGGCAGCTTCGAGCGTTTCAGTCGTCGGGAATTCACTCCGTATAAAAACTAAAAAACTCTAATATGAAAACTTGTTTACTCCACATAAATGGCATGCACTGTAAGGCTTGTAAGATGCTGGTTGAGGATATATTGAACGAACAAACTGGCATACAAGGCGCAACTGTTAACTTCAAAAATGAAACAGTAACATTTGAAACAGAGTCAAACAATAGTCGGGAACTCATGGAGAATTTGAATGAGAAAATAGGGCAACATGGCTACAGTCTTTCAGAAGAAAAAATAATTGGTGAAAAAAATAACTGAGTTATTTGGCAGGCAATTCCCATTGGCCTGATATTTTTGGGAATATTTTTCATACTCCAAAAATCCGGCATACTCAATTTCGGCATTGGCGGTCAGGTCACGCCGGTAACTAGTTTTATCATAGGTCTTGTAGCTTCAGTATCGAGTTGTTTGGCCGTGGTTGGAGGACTCGTTCTCTCACTGTCTGCGAAGGCTTCTCAGGACACCATCAGCGATAGAAAAAATATCATTCTCTTTCATGCTGCGAGAATACTGGGTTTTGGAATACTCGGGTGACTCCTCGGAGCGCTCGGGCAGACTATGAATATCAGTCCTCTTTTCACAGGAATATTGGGGCTCATAGCTGCCACGGTTATGATCTTGCTTGGTGCTGACCTCGTAGGAATTTTCCGACAGGGCAAGGTGACACTACCAGGAGGGATTTTTCAAATATTCAAAAAAATAGAACACAAAACTTTTACTCCTATCATTATCTGATTCGGTACTTTTTTCCTCCCGTGTGGTTTCACACAATCGATGCAAATCGCCGCACTCTCCAGCGGTTCTTATGTCACAGGAAGTCTCATTATGCTGTCGTTTGCTCTCGGTACATTTCCAGTCCTTGCCCTCCTTTCGTTTGGCGTAGAGGGTTTCTCGAAGTCGCGATTTGCACCACTCTTTTTCAAGTCAGCAGGCGTGGTTGTTTTGTGACTCGGTACCTTCGCACTCCTTGCATGATTGGCAGGACTCGGTATTATTCCTCCGTTTATTAATCTCTAATATATGAAAAAATTTCTTCCATGGATTTTGGTTGGTATTCTGGGTCTTGTGAGTGTATTTATCATGTTGCCAAAAAATGAATGATCAATCGAGAATCCAAACGCAAATGTAGTCGTGCGTGACGGTGTCCAGTATGTGACTATAAATGCTCGTGGGGGGTATAGCCCCAGAACATCGACCGTCAAATCAGGCATACCAACGAAGCTGATTATGAAGACCAGTAATACATACGATTGTTCTTCTGCCCTAGTCGTTCGTTCTGCAAACTACCGTGACATGCTTCCTGCCAATGGTGAGACAGAGATAGATCTCGGTACTCCAAAAATAGGTGGAAAAATTCAGGGAACCTGTAGTATGGGGATGTATAGTTTTGCTATAAATGTCAATTAATTTTTTTTTATGATTCAATCTAATCCCGCACTTCAGAAAAAACTCCTCCTCGCTGTCAAAAAGGCACAAGGAACTCTCTCAAAAGTAAATCAAATGATAGAAGATGATTCCTATTGTGGCGATATCGGTCAGCAGATAAATGCTGCTATCTGACTCCTCCGAGGCGTCAATGTAGACCTGATGAAAAATCATCTCCTGTGCTGTGGCCGTACTGACCTCTCTGATAAAAATTCCAAAAAAGGTGAACAATTCGTCGAAGAATTCAGCCGTATATGGGATGTCTCAACTCGTAAATAATTATTTCTTTATTTTCTCTTTATGAAAAATCTCCCCCTCTGGATACTCGTCGGACTCGTCGCAATAATAGCTATCGTAGAAATAACAGGTTTCCGTGAACCCAAGACACCGCATGATATGGTCGCTCAGCAATATGATCAGGATTCAGCTCTCCGTGAACACTGCCGCGAAATGCCCGAGATGCAGGGGTGTGAGAAATTTAACGAGGCTTCAGCTATGGGTGGCATGGATCATTCCATGATGGATCATGGTGCTATGGCGACCTCAGAAGAAGCATTTGTCGTAAATATGATACCTCATCACCAGGAAGCAGTGGATACAGCTCGCCTCGTCCTCGCAAAAGGGGAGAGTGCAGAGCTCAAAAAGCTCGCTCAGGCTATCATCACCGCTCAAGAAAAAGAGATCGCCATGATGCAGAAATGGTCAAAAGATTGGAATTATTCAACAGTAAAATCGAGCTACCAGAATATGATGGGAGACGGGACAAGGCTCTCAGGAAAAGCTCTCGATACATGGTTCCTCCAGGGGATGATCATGCATCACATGGGAGCAGTTCAGATGGCAGATTCTGTCCTCCGGCTCAATGCTCGCAAAGAAGTGACAGATTTCGCTCGAGAGGTCATCCGTGCTCAGAGCGCTGAAATATCTCAGATGAAGCTCATGCTCGGCGAGACTATGATGATGCATAGAGACGAAGAGTAATTCTCTTTACAAGACTCAGGAGTTGTCTATGATTCCTATATGGAAAGTGACTGAAACATGAAACTCGCACTCCGCGAAGTATCGAAATGCTTCGAGTCACTTAATTGTGTCAAGGAAGCTCTCATGGAAGTCCTGGGTGATGTTACAGGATGATTTGAAGATAGGCAAGGCATATTGGATAGATGGAATTGATTAAGAGACACTCTCGAACAACAGAGACAGCATGTATTGAGCGTCATATCCGAAGCGGAAAAGTTTATGTCTAGCGCCAGTTTTAGAGACTTGGATTCACTGAAAAAAATAGACTATTGGGAAAGTGTAGAAGCGTCTAAGGATGCTCTCGACAATATAATGCGTAAGTGCCGATATTACTATATTCTCTCTCGAGTAGAGCATACTGAGCAGACTGTTGATTTTTTGTGGGACAATTTTGAACGACTCAACAAAAAAGCCTACTCGCTGTATAGTGACGGAAGGCCTCGAGGAAGATGATTCAAAAAATACCAAGAAAGATTCGTACCCAACAAGGATAAGCTAGGTATTGAATTGGAGAACTTGATGCACCTCCTGGAAAAGGTGATTGGACATTCTACATTTGAGACCATGGATAGTGAGATAAAAGAACTTTATCACGCTAAATGGCGTACTTATCTGGAAAAGTGTCAGCAGTTCAGTAACCACTAATGCTTTCACAACCAGTGGAGGATGCATTGGAGAAGATGGTGGAGTTTTTGGAGGAGAATTTGAAGTAACTTCAGTAATCTTTATCTATAAAGGGTTTTCAAGATTTTACAAAATAAGTTGATTATATGTAGTGTCTGAATATAAATACCGAGCACAATATATTGTGTTCTCTATTTTTTAAATGCAAGCAGATGAATTATCTGAATCTACTAATATAAAAAAACACCGACTTGAGGAAACAAGTCGGAGCTGATGTTTGGGTAGACCAAAAAGCACCAGGTCGCTCTAGTCTATGATTTCGTAAGCAACTGTCAATATTTTATAATTAATATATTTTTATGTCAACAAAAGCAACTCAATGGGTTGTCCCCACTGATAACTGATGGGGCGTTCGTCGTTCTGGCTCTAATAGACTTACCACCGAAGTCAATACTCAGTCTGAGGCAATCAACATCGCAAGATGAATTGCTCAAAACCAGAGAACAGAACTCTTCATCCAAGGTCGTGACGGAAAGATTCGTGAAAGAGACTCTGTCTGAAATGATCCATATCCACCAAAAGGATAGTACAACCCAAAAATCCCTCACAAAAAAGTGGGGGATTTTACTTCCAAACCTTCGGTCTCTGTGCATTGATTTTCTCTTGCATAGCTTGTTCGAAGACATGACCAACCATCAGGACTTTTTCTTCTCCGAGTTTTGGGCCCATTATCTGAAGACCGACAGGGAGTGAGAGAGAGGCGTCGTCTGCCGGTGCAGCGTATCCTGCTGGGACAGAGAGTCCAGGGATACCAGCG
>CAYQWU010000063.1:0-4817 GCA_964421335.1 uncultured Candidatus Peribacteria bacterium | reverse complement strand
GAATCGTTTTGTTTTTTGCCAAAAATTCATGTGACTATTCTAGGATATTCTCTGCAAATACAACTTCATCTATCTGCTGGTCCCAGGTGTCCTGGGGTAGATTTTCAAATATCTGACAACTAAAGCAGACGCCAATACTGGTGAGCGATGGATTATTGTCGAGGAGTTTGTCATAAAATCCGGCTCAGCGTCCTATTCTCCTTCATTCTCTCGTGAAGGCTCTTCCAGGCACTATGATCAAACCGTTTTCAGGTATTAAAATATTTTCTGTACTCTGTGGAAGAACTACTATATTCTTTCATTCCTCTCGGAAGTAATTTGTCACAGCTGTAATATCTACTTCGTCAGCAAATGGTTCATAAGTGATGAGTGCTTGGAATTCTTTTCCCTGGAGGAATGCTATCAGTTTTTGAGTGACTTTGTCTGATTCTTCTTTTTTCTCAGACACTGTCATTTTCTCAATGAGCTTTTTTACTTTAGTTCTGATATCATCTTTTGATTCCATAATGTGATTATTTCAGTGATGGATTCCACCTAAGCTGACGATGGCTCTATCGTAAATACTTCGATTTATTTGCTTCGTGTTCAGCTTCACTGGTCGCTGTACGGATGACGCCATCAGAATCATGGAGATAGTACCATGCTGGTGTTTCCGCTGTAGCATTCATAGTCGCTATAAAGGCTTCTTTTGACATGCTGGCTATCGGCGTCGGAGGTAATCCTACTTTTGTCCTCGTGTCGTAGATATTATTTTTTGCATCACGGGCTTCGCGAGACATGCTGTAGTGGTTGTTTACATATTTCTGACACTCATTTCCCGGTATGAGTTCAGCGTAGCATACTGTGATATCTGCTCCTATGTGCCATCCTTGTCGGAGTCTTTTTTTGAGAATATCAGCGACTATCGGGAGCTGGGTAGAGCTTTTTTCTTCTTCGCCGACGATAGAGGCCAGTATGAGCACATCATAGAATGCATCGACTGGTTTACCGCTTGCGACAAAAGGGTCGTAGATTCGTATGACGAAATTATCAAGCATTTTACTCACCATGGTCTTCAAGTCTGTCCCGCCAGTTATACGATAGGTATCAGGCATGAGAAATCCCTCGAGAGAAGTTTTCCCGACGAGAAATGGGTATTTCGGAGCGAGTGTTGCGATGAGATTTTTTTCTTCCTGCAGCAGGTCGCCATCGATATTGTTCTTCTTAAATGCTTCTGCCATTTCGCCTTTATGCCAGCCAGGGAGGAGTGTTATCTCTTCTTCCGTGGGAGTGGGATTCTCGAGCATGACGAAGACTTCTTCCAGAGTATTGGTTCCCTCTGGTACAGCAAATATGCCTGATTTCAGGACTATATCAGGAGCGAAAAACATTTTCCAGAGTTTAAATCTGGTATGAGACACTTCAGCTTTGAGGAGAGTATCGAGATTCGCGAGAGCTGACCCTTTTGGTATCACGAGTGTTTTTTCGAGATTTACGGGCGTTCATCCAGTCCACGATATCCAGAAAAATCCAAATACGAGTAGGAGAATTCCAGCGAGAGCTGCCTTTACTTGAGTGGATAGTTTTTTCT
Source organism: uncultured Candidatus Peribacteria bacterium (assembly GCA_964421335.1). Lineage (GTDB taxonomy): Bacteria > Patescibacteriota > Gracilibacteria > BD1-5 > JAGOOR01 > JAGOOR01. Next base: position 3,247 of record CAYQWU010000063.1, on the reverse strand, counting down.
GATGTATTTGAGTTCGTTGGTAGTTCATGTGAGTTGAATTACATTACTAGATGGTTGATTGCCAGCTACTCCCGGAAGTATCTTCAGAACATCGATATTGTCACGAAAAACATTATTGACTTCATCGATGGTGTGGCACTCTTCTTCACCTGCTTTATTTGCTGAAGTGAGGAAGAGAGGAGATCGTATATAGCTCATGGTTTCTGCCGAGAGACAGGCTTCTCCCACGCGAAATCCCACAGTTTTGTACTGAGCATCGTCCAACAAGGGGTATTCATCTCTGAAGTCATCACGGACCTCACAAACAATGGTAAAAGGAAATTTGTATGTTTTCAGGAAATTTATCTGAGAAGGTGTCAGAACTGTCTCGTAGAGGAGGTCATCCCATGTAGGCACGAGAATTGCGAGAGATTTTTTCTTATCTCTTCATTTCAGAGTGTAGATCATATCGTATCATTCACGATCATCGAGACGACATCCTATACCGATACATGTGTCAGTGGGGACAACGAATATTTTTGCAGTCATAGACCTATGATTTTATGTAGAGAGAGCTATTTTGCAAGTTTTAATCCACAAAATGATACATCCCAATTCAGGCCGCAACAGCGACATTGAGTGACTCTTTCTTGCCGAGCATTGGGAGGTGACAGATGTGGTCGGCCATTTTTTGTGCAGTTTCGCTCACTCATTCGAGTTCATTTCACATCACGAGAGTAATAGACAGATTTTTCTCGAGTTCAAAGAGGGAAGTGCTCTTCTCATTTTTTTCCATTACGACGATAGCGCATCAGAGCTTTCTGTAGACTTCGATGGCGTCCTCTATTTTTTCATAATATTCCCATGGCACCCAATTTTCTGCACCGAGAGCAGTTTTGCTGATTTCTTTTCTCGGTGGTGTGGGAGTATATCCGACACAGACCACACGATCAAATCATGCTCCATCAGCTGTGCGGATGATAGCGCCGACATTATTGAGTGAACGGATGTTTTCGAGGATTATTGCTTTCATTTATAATCTTTTTATTTTGACTAGTTCTCAATCAATTTTTTGAAAGAAATCAAGATAAAATCCTCAGCGTACATAGATTCATCAATTTAGAAGAATCCTAGAGATTGCTCAGTTTAATTTTCATAAATATTCTCACCAAGACATTCAATTTTGATTTACTTTGTCTGCTAACATTGGACATCTATTATCTCATGTAAAATTGTTATCAAATGCTACATAAAATTCTTTCTCAGGCAATTCTCTTAGATTATCTGGTTCTGATAGGTCCATTCTTATACTTTCAAAAATCTCAAGAGTATTATCGAATATATCTACTCAAGTTATGCCAAATCCTGATTCAGCAAGGTCTCTACTAACAGTAGGTAAATAATCCCAGCCATATTCAATACTGCCACATCCCAGTTCAAGAATTCTACTTGTTCGTAGTGCAGTGGCATCTATATATCCTTCGAGTACTCACCTTTTTAATAAGTATGCAGATGGTGGTAATTTTAACAAATTCATATTGTTATATTAATATCATTAAGTAAATGTCAATTTTTGTATTTTTATAAATTTCTCTATCATGCGACTATGAAAATCTATATCAAGCCATCTTGTCCATACTGTGTCAGACTCCTATCACTCCTCGATGAGGCAGGTCTCAAATATGAATCTATGGATGTCCTGAGTCATCCAGCGAAAAATGAAGAAATGATGGCAAAATCAGGACAGAGAGGCGTCCCAGAAGTCGAGATAGCTAATATTATTATTCCAGATTATGCCACAGAGGAGACGCTTGTAGAGGACATTCAGACTATTCTCGCAGCAGGCTATGTGAATGAAGAGGTCATGAAAAAACTCACGAGTACTATTGTTTATATCTAAATATACGAATGAAGGAAATTATTCTCATTAATGAAACATCAGACCTCGAACTTCACTTTGACCAAGGTGGGGAAGTGGCTGTCTATGATCAGACACATACAGGTGGACTTTCTCGGAAAGTGACAATTTCAAATAACACAAAACTGCGATGGTATGGTTTTATCTCAGGTCAGAACAAATACTCCCTACAATTTGTCACACAATCGGGTGAGAGCATTGTCAGAGTGTTACTCCTAGCGACGGCAGATGAGAAACTCGAAACGACGATTCATTCGACTCTTACATCTTCGCATACCACTTCAAATATTCACATCCTCTCACTTGTGGGAGAATCTGGAATTATTGAGCTCAATGGTACGGTACAGATAGATGCCAATATCTCTCAGGTGAAGGGGCACATTCTCGAAGAAAATATATTCTTGGGTTCGAAAGGGAATATCCGGTGAATACCATCGCTCCTCGTCCATTCTGATGATGTCGAAGCAGGACATGCCGCACGAATCGAGCGAGTGTCCGACGAAAAACTCTACTATCTCCGTGCTAGAGGCATTCCAAAAGATGATGCAACGGTGATGATGATAGAGAGCGCTGTGGCAGGATTATTTGAGGGGTTGGATGAGAAGTATCAGGAAGAAATTGCAGAAAAAATTACGAAGATTTTTTAGTTTCCCAATATGCTCTCATCCCAATCATGGCAGCATTGTCTCCACAGTATTGCATGGATTTTGGTGTGTAGTAGGGTATATTGTTTTCCTGTGAATATTCTTCCATGATTCACCGTAGAGCGGAGTTGGCACTGACTCCACCGACGAGACCTATACTTTTTGCTCCTGTTTTTTTCTGAGCTTCTATGAGGCGTTTTGAGAGTATTTCTGTTATTATTCCTTGGTATCCGTAGGAGATTTCTATCAGATCTGTTTCTATGAGTTCCGAGTGGTCTTTTTTTCTCAGTTCTATCTCTCTGAGTGCTGCAGACTTGAGTCCAGAGAATGAGAAATTCAGACTTCACTCAGGGAGTACGAGAGGAAAAGAGGGGATATTTTTATGAATCGCAGGATCATATTTCTGAGCGAGTTCATCGATGTAGCGACCTGCTGGGAAGGGAAGTCAGAGACTGCGGCCGACCTTGTCCATGCTCTCACCCGCACTATCATCGACAGTGCTCCCCACTTTCTCTATCTCATACAGGGATTTCCAGAAAAAGATGTCATTGTGTCCACCAGAAGCAGAGAGGACTATCATTGGAAAATCTAGCTCTTTGAGTTTTCTCTCGAGCAGAAGTGAGAAAATGTGTCCTTCAATATGATTGACCCAGATAATTGGTTTTTTGTGGGATATCGCCAGGGATTTTGCCACTGTCTTTCCGAT
>CAYQWU010000062.1:0-4866 GCA_964421335.1 uncultured Candidatus Peribacteria bacterium | reverse complement strand
CGAGCAGGAAGAACGGTTTTTTTCAGGAGTTTTCCTCCACATATTTCCCGAGGAGTCGGATAAAAGCGAGGAGGAGAATCTTATTTTCTCATCGTGAGAGGATATATTTCGTTGGTTGCCACAAATTATTTATCTCCACAGCGAAACTAATCTCATCGAGGTGTGGTCCCACGGTCGTCCGACCTACCACAAGGTCTCGCTCTGTGTAGTCGGCGAGGAGTTTGAGAAATGATTCTTTGGTTACTTCTTCCAGTGGATGTCGTTCGGAGAGCTCTATTCTGACAGGACCTGGGAGGTCGAGATGATTGAGAGATTGTGTCTGGAACCATGCGAAGAATTTTCTTCGTTCAGCAATTACCTGCACAGCGTATTCTGCGAGGAGGGTATTCCACGATGAGAGGTCCTCTTTTCTCGCTTCTCTCTCGAGAATAGACTGAATCACACGATTGCGAGAGGTGAGCGCTGTACGATAGTTTCGCAGGATTTTCTCATATCCAGGACTGGCAAATGTGAGCATGTCATCGAGGAAATTTCTTCGTTCACTTGGTTCACCTGAGATGACACGCAGATGATCGCTCTGTATCCAAAACGCTCGGTAGGGCATCTTATCTTCGTACTTTGGCTTTGAACACGATGATTCGTCCATATGCCATTTTGGTGAGCGATTCTGACCATCAAAAATCGACTGAAAAAGAACTTCACCCAGTTCGAGCCGTAGAGCCCATTCTGTTTGCTCAAAAGAAGCCTTCCCCTCCCAACTCGTGTGATGCGGATTGCTGGCGTTCACGAGAATACTCACCGCTTCACAGAGTGTCGATTTACCAGAACCGTTATTTCCTACGACAATTTGAAGATTCTCAGATATTTCCAGTGTTTGGTTTGTATAATGTTTAAATTGATAGCATGTTATCTTCATAACTGTCTTCTTCTCATGAGTATATAGATTCCTGTTCCAATATTTACTAACAGTAAGTATATCCAAAAAGCCAAACTCTCGAAACTAATATACTCGACAGAGAGGAGGTAGAGTCAGAGAGTTGCTATGCTTCAGAACCAGGGGAATGCTCTGTCGTATTCTGGATGAAAATATATTTTTTTCCAGGTTGGAACAATAGCTATGAGATCAACTACTATGATTGCCACGATAGCTTCTGTGAGACCAAAAATGATAAGAATAATAATAGCTAAAATACCACCAGAAAGGCAAATTGTATCTATCCAATTGAGCGAGATTTTTTTCTCATGTACAAAACCATACACACAATACACACACCAAAAAGACATACCCCATAATTGAGCCAAAAAGGCGACAGAATTACCCTGAGAGTACAGACCATAGGCATTAATGGCTCAAACTAAAATCCATATAAGCCAAGAATAGGGATGGAGTGATATATTTTTCCGCCACATTCCCACAATAAAAGGCCACGCGAATATCACATTAGAAATCATTCAGAGGATGGCAAATGTATTAACGCTCATAAAATTTATTGTACTTTTGTTGCCAAAAGTACCAAAAGCATTTAGGGGAACTCAAACTCGCTATAGACCAGGTTCGTTAGAGTATCTGTTTTCATCCCGCTCAAACAGTGATTCCCCTAAAAACCTGTTTCTGTTTGTAAGCACGGGAATGTTCCTTTTATTTTGTCCTAGATCTTGAGCGGCATGATAATATGTCGGAAGTCCTCTTCTGCGGTATTCAAATTCGTTCCCTGGATGAGGATAGGCGAGAGGCTGGTCTCGAATCCTACACGGACATCGTCACCTTCGATGACCTGGAGAGCATCGATGAAGTATGTCGCATTGAGTCCGACTTGGTCATTTCCCTCGATTTCTGCTGGGACTTCTGTCTCACTCGCACCGAGCTCTGTATCTCCAGAGTCGAGACGGATCACGCCGCTGCTATCGAGAGCCATTTTGACATTAAAATTATTTTCTCGAGCGATGAGACTCACTTGTCTCAGAGATTGTATGAGCTTTGATCTATTGGTGAGGGCGTTGATACTTGTTGTTTTTGGGAAGAAGTTTCCGTAGTCAGGGAAGTGACCATTGAGGAGTCGAGAGTAGAAGAGGACACTTTCGTAGACGAGCAGGATTTGGTTATCTGCAAAATACACCTCGACATCGACACCATCGGGAAGCGTCTTCATCATCTCATTGGCACTTCTCGCGGGGAGGATAATGGCGATTTTCTTGTCTACACCTGTGTCACAATTATATCGGTATTCAGACAGACGGAAGCTGTCTGTTGAGGCAAAAGTAATATGGTCAGCATGGAGCTGGATATAGACACCAGCGAGTGTCGGACGGATATTTCCGCTCGCACATGAGAAGAGTGTTTTGCTAAAAGCTCGCTTGAGAACATCAGAGCTCATGCGAAATTTCGTATCACGGCGTGTCGCAGGAATCATCGGAAATTCGTCCGCTCCGAGTCATTTGAATCTGGTTTTTTGTTTATTTGCTGTGAAATTGAGCGTGTGTCCGGTGTCAGTTTTTATCTTGAGACGAGTCGGATCGAGGAGATTCAGATATGATGCGAGAAAACGAAAAGAAACAGTGATATCGCCTGGTTCTTTTATCTCTATGCCAGTTTCAATCGTGTATTCGATAGCCATTTCGAGATTATTTGCTACGACTGTGAGCTTCTCGTTGGTTGCACGGAGGAGTACATTTTCGAGTATCGGAGTTGTAGGGCTATTTATGACAGCATGAGCGACCGTTTTTATGGCGGTGAAGAGCGTATCGGAGTCGAGTTCTATGTGCATATTTCTGAGAAATTAGGAGAGATACGGTGTTCGATTCCTAGCTTGGTGCCGCGAGAGAGACTCGAACTCTCACACCTTGCGGCAATGGATTTTGAGTCCATCGTGTCTACCATTCCACCATCGCGGCTCAAGATTAGGATGAACTGTAGGATACGAAAAAATAATCATTTTGCAAAGGAGACTTACGAAAAAACTCCCTCAATTTCTTGAAGGAGAAAAATGAGCGCATGTGACTATTTTATGAGCTTCAGAAGGAGATTTCTGAGTATTTCACGACCGTTTTGAGTCATCACAGATTCTGGGTGAAACTGGACACCGAGCATTTTCTCGTTCGGGGCATGAATCATATCAATACTTCCATTGGGTTTCGTGAGTATTTCGCATCATTCTTTTTCACCAAATCCTGCAAAGGAATTGTAGTGACCGACTTTTTCTTCACCGGAGGCGAATTGCACATCTCTCTGCACTCATTGAAGAGCTGTTTCCAGTTTCCTCACCTCGAGTCCGAGGTGCTGACAGATAGCCTGACATCCGAGACAAATTCCGAGAAGCGGTGTATCTCCTCGGTCTGTGAGTATTTCTCTCAGTTGATTCATCTTCTCATCAGTGACATCATTGATATCACCAGGTCCACCACCAAAGACGAGGATATCTTCATTACGAATATCAGGAAGTGTAGGATCGACTATGCTTCTGTAATCATCGTAGTCTTCTACTTTTACTTTTGCCCCGAGAGATTCCATCATGACTCAGAGTATGTAGGCGAAATCATCTTCGAAATTGAGAATGGTTATTTCTTTTCAGAGAAGTTCTGGGCTGGGTTCGAGCTTGTGTTGTTCTCAGAAGTGGAACCTGCTGAGAAATTCATTTCTCGCCAATTGCATCGCCCGTTCATGCCTTTTTTTCTGCATAGGATGGAGCATGGCAGGACGTTGCTGAAAATTTCCAGAAAGAACTGAGATATTTCATCGTGCTTTATTTCTGGTTTCATCTGCTTCACTCTGCGGCTGTGATCCTTGTGTGATTCCTGCACCGGCTGTGACGGTCGCAGTTTCTTGACTGAAATCCAGATGAACTCCACGAATAGCAATAGCACTGTCGAGATTTCCATGATTTCGATAGACACCGAAGACACCACCATAGTATCCGCGAGTTATTTCCTCGAGTCGAGCAATGATTTTCACTGCTTCGTTTATCGGACTTCCGGTGAGTGTTGGGGCATTCAGGGTTCTTCTCAGGGCATCGATAGCGTGTGTGCCAGGGACGACTTTTCCAGCGATGATATATTCGGTATGGATGACCGCACCTGTCTCGCGTAGAAATGGTCACTCGATATGACCATGTGGACAAAATCTCGCAATCATCTTCGTTCCTTCATCGAGGAGCATAGTGAGCTCTTGCCGCTCTTTTTTATCTTTCATCAGGAATTCCGTCAATCGTTCGTCAAAAGATTCTTCATCCCCGATTTTCATCGTTCATGCAATCGGGTTGATAGTGGCCCGCTTATCTCTGATAGTGAGATGTCTCTCAGGACTCGCATACGCATAGGCATGCTCTGGCGTCCGGAAGAGTGCGGTCATGTAGGTTCATCGTATCTGGAGGAGACGGGCGAGTATCGCGAGTGGCGTCCTCTCGGAGAGTCCTGTTATTGGTGCTCTGAAGTTTCTCGCCAAGACCACCTGGCATATATCGCCATTTTTGATGTGTTCCTGTGCTTGTATTACTTTTTCACGGTAGCGTTCATCTCATACATCTGGGATAAAATCTCCGAGCGAAAAAGTATCGTCACCGTGGGTGGTGAGTATGGTGTTGAGGTGTTCGCGTGTGACATATTGGATATCTCGTGTCTTTGAGATGACAGCGAGTATTGGTTCGTCGCCTATGGCTTCTCGGCCTGCTTCCCGCATTGTACTGGAAGGTGTGAGAAAAGTGACGACTTTTCAGGGAATCTGGAGGGATTTCATTTCCTCAAGTGTGGCGGCTCGGATGAGTTCGCCGGGATAGATGCGTGCATGATTGCCCTGGGCAATGATGGCATAGCTTTCTCCTCTGAGTGAGGAGGGAAGTGTATTCTGTTTCATAAATTGAATGGTAAAATAAA
>CAYQWU010000061.1:277-5021 GCA_964421335.1 uncultured Candidatus Peribacteria bacterium | reverse complement strand
CTCACACTCGATGATGTTGATATGCTTTTATGAGATAAACATCATGAGGTTCGATTAGCTGGGTGTCTGGTGCTCGTATATTTCGCACAGAAGAAGATATATCCGATTGAAGAATTAGCGAGATTCTATATGCAACATGTTTCGGGAATTAATAACTGGGACTTGATAGACGGAACAAGTGAGCATATTATTGGACCTTTTATTCAGAATTCTCTCTCGCATGAAGAGCGAGTCGACTTTATCACACAGTGTATCGCGAGTTCAAACCTCTGGATTAACCGTATCATTGTCCTCGCTTCTTTTTATCAGATAAAGCAGTGAAATGGGAAACTCACGATCTACATCGCTGAGAGAATGCTCACACATAAGCATGATTTGATTCACAAAGCGGTAGGCTGGATGCTTCGAGAGGTTGGGAAACGCTGTTCGATGGATGAGCTACGATGATTTCTCGATCAATATGCAGAGAAAATGCCCAGAACTATGCTCCGCTATGCGATAGAAAAAATGGGCGAAAAAGAAAGGCAGTCATATCTCAAAAAAAGATAATATCCGCCTCTCTTCTTTTTTATCTTTTATTTGTTCTCTAGGACAGTATCTGTCACCTTTGATAGTCCTATCATATCAAATATGTACTGCGTCTTTGGATGTACTTTTTTGAAGCTAATGGTCTTCCCTTTTCTATGAGTACGAGCGATAAATTCTGTGAGGTAGGCAAGTGTCGTCGAATTGGTGTACGAGAGTTTTGAGAAATCACAATTGATGTGTTCATATTCCTTTTTCTTTTCCATCTCGTGACTGAGGCTCTCAAATGCTTCATCAGCATTTGTCTCATCGAGCTCCCCTGCTATAATAATCTCTATCGTGTCTCGGTATTGCTTTCGTACTTGAAGTGTGTAAGGTGTGTGCAATGGAGTGAGAGTCATAAGAGGGGGATAAAAACTTTACACACATATTATGAATTATATTTTACATTATGTCAAGTTATAATTATAAATATACACAAATATCCTGAGAAAACGCGCTAAATAAAGACAAAAACTGGGAAGGTGGCAGCTTCTGGCAGTCCCCTCTCTGGGCTGAAATACTAGGAAAAACACATCAGGCTCGGGATATTATCCTCTGTTCTGGTGAATCTGGAGAAATTCTCCTGGAAAGAAGAACCATATTCGGGAAATACACCGGACTCTATGCCCTCGGTGTTGATGGGAATGGCATAAATAAGGAACTCCTGGAGTATATCAAAGCTGAAATTCGCCAGGATAATGATCTCTTTCTCCAAATAGAACCGCTATCACAGGTACAAAGTACAAAATACAAAGTACAAAGTACAGCTCCATTTCGGCGCTTTATCGAGCCTGTGACGGCTGTACTGAACCTAAAAACGGACGAAGAGAAGCTTTTTGCAAGTTTTGCGGAAAAAGGACGATACAATATCCGACTCGCACAAAAGCGATGAATCACGACGAAATGGGTCTCATCAAATACAAAAAGAGGTGAAAAAACTTATTTAGAAGCCTTTTACAGCCTCCTCGAGGAGACCACAGAACGAGATAAGTTCTCTCACAACTCTCTCTCTTACTACCAACACTTCATCGAAACACTTGAAGCGCATGATGCTGGCTGACTCCTGGTCGCCGAAAAAGATGGAATCCTGCACGCCGCTGGGATCTTCGTCTATTCATGAGAGACGGCAATATATTATTATGGCGCTTCCTCAAGCGACCGAGATATCCGGCGCGATATGGCGACCTATCTGCTCCAGTGGGAGGCAATACGAGAAGGTATGTAGAGACATTGCAAAACCTATGATTTTCTGGGGATTTCTGAAGATGGCACCGGGAAACTTGCGTGAGTGACTGAATTCAAGCTGCGATTTAATCCCGAGAAAGTACACCTGCCAAGTGAAGTGGTGGTTATTTATAAGCCAATACTTCTGAAATTATTGCAAATTGTGAGCAGATTGAGGAAGATTTTTCGATAACTATTTTTCACACATCTCCCTGTGAAGCTGACGAACAGTGTCATCTGCCTGATCAGAAGGTACTAATACTGACGCAACACGATCATTTAATGAAGCGATAATACCTCTCTGTCAGAGTATTCATGTCATTTCTCGGGTACGCTCTTCACTTCTGGGAGAATGATCTATGACTGATACGAGACATTCACCACCTCCTGTATGAGCTGATAGAGATACATCTCAGAAACTCTCCCCGAGAGAATCTCTCTGAACTCGTGGACCTCTTTGAATAAGAGGAAGTGCGTCTGAAATATCCCTGCGTGAAACTCGTGTTATCCTGTCCGAAGCAAAATCACCAACCTGAATATCCACTGGTTCTCCGTCAGCGAAAACATGTGGATTGAGAAATTGAGCCCCAACGAGGGGATGGAGTGTGGCTCGGAGAGTTGCCATTGATGCCTCAGGAATTGGTCGACTCGTACCATTTACAATCCTTGGATCGGCAGTACAGACAGGGAATTCTTTGTGCACGAGAAGCTCAGATCAGGCACCAACAGCCAATCTTCATGCATTGGCATCAGTATATCCTCGTCAATAAAGGGTAAGCATTTTATCTCTCGCGCTCATACGAAGTGCGCCTGAGATGATGAGGTCATGCCTCTCTCGCACCCTTTGATGAACTGCCTCAATCTCCTGCCCCATCCATGATCGACTCGTGATAGGTGCTCCGCTAGTCAGATGCGCATATATAATAGCTGAGATATTTTCTCCGAGCTCAATAAATGGTATAGCTGTGTGCAGTTTCCCTGCCCCTCCCCGTCCACTATATGCTGGTTTTTTCCATACTGAAGCTACAAAATCATTGGATTCTTCTGGTTCGGTAGTATAAAACCGGGCCGTTGGAGACCGATCTCGTATATAAAAATCCATGTCCACAAAATACTTCTGAAAAAGCTCTTCCACACCCCTTTGGATTTGCATAAAAATAGGCTCACCCCTCAAGGGTTCACACACAGTATGGAGAACAAAATCCCTTACAGAGCTTAGTAGCTCTTTGGATACATGGATATCTCAAGCAGCAAGTGTAGAAGCTGCTTCTATGAGGACATTTGTTGTACGAAATTGATCTGTATTGGGAGCTGAGAGAATGACCGAGAGTGGTCCATTTTCTCTGAGGCGTTGAATCAGTGGGGCTGTATCAGAGATACGAGCTGCTTGAATGCCTCACACTTTGAGTATTCGTGGTGATAAATTCTGTGACATAAAAATATAATAAAAAAATAAAAACTCCGCTTCAGGACTTGAGCGGAGTTGAGAATAAAAAAGACACTATATATTCTTCCCGCTTTGGCGGCTTCTTGGTTGTGCTTGTGATGAGGGAGAGATGATGTGACATATGATGATGAAAATAAAAATCCCTCTCGATGTGAGAGGGATTTTGAAAAATAAATTTAGACAAAAACTACCCTCTCGATGCGAGAAGCTTTGATGTCTTTGTTGTGAAATTTATTTGCATGGAGAAAATGTATAGTTTTTTCACTGTAAGTCAAACTTATGATAATTTGACTAATATATTTTTATATTATAATAATTTCATGGATCAAGTAGAGAAAGCAAATATACCCGAATTTACACGATCAAATGATGGTACAAATCGTATTACAAATCTGGCGGAATTTGTCTGAATCATAGACAGCTTAACTGGTGAAGATGCACTATTTCTGTTTGAACAGTTACTTGCAGAATTAAAGAGATTTCGACCTATTTTGCCACTTATAAAGGAACAAATGAGAAATGAGACAGTCGATAATTTAAAAGATCTGATTGATGAATTGATTCAAAAACTAGAAGCTGCGGACAAAATATTTGAAGAAGGTAGGTGAGCAGAAATTGGGGATGTGATGACTTATATAGATACTGAACAAAATCTCCTTATAGATGCTCTCCTATTAGAATGATGGCTAGAAGAAGTTGCCTTTGGTGATATAGTCGAATATTCCAGACAGTTGGCTGAAGTATATGAGATGTCTTCTCGAGTATTTGAAAGAGAATATGCTAAATACAAAAAAGGAATTGCTGTTAGAAAAACAATATTTAGAACCACAGCCATTGTGGTTGTTCTTGTGTGACTATCAGTGCTGGCAGAAAAGAACAATATTTTCTCAGCTGCACGAGAAAAAATACACCAAATTTTATGACCCCGATAAATATAAACCTCCTCGACTATTGATCTGGTCCACCAGAAAGAGCGAGAGAAGTCTGGTATAATCCTCGAACCCTTGAGATAATTAGACACTATACTCGTACGCAGGTAGATACTCTGACCGTGACAGCTTTTGACCCCGAGAATAGAGAAAAAACTACCTTGGAACTGCATGATACTCTGACAGTGAGAGTTTTAAACCCCCCACAGTTTCAATTTCAAGAAAAAAACAACTCCATTATTCTCGATTATAAGAGCGAAGTAGCGGATATACCGGAAAATATTGATGTCATCACAGTACTTCACCCGAGTCCAGCAGTAATACTAGATTACCCATTTCTAGGCATACAGAACTACTTACTCTATATAAAAGAATTAATTAGTACGATAAAAGATAAAATGATTCCTTGAGGTCATATATTCTTGCAACTTGATTACCATTATCGGAAAATGGAAGAAAGATTGTTCTGAGTAGATGCTAAAGATAAAGGTTTTGTAAGTAAGTTAATAGAATCATGATGGGTCAGTGAGGTAGTCCAGCCAGAAACTATTGATCCAACATTTTTCCCTGCAGAAGG